>CAMOKN010000311.1 GCA_946617595.1 uncultured Clostridia bacterium | reverse complement strand
GGGGGAGGTGGCGAAGCCAGAGAGGGATGACCGACAGAAGACCGACAGACCAGCAAGCTTTCGGAGACTTTTCTTGCTCTCGGTGCAACTATCTCATTTTCTCTTTTCAAAGCAGTTTTTAGAGGTACCATTAAGTTCTGCCTGTATCTGACGATCTGCTATTGACAGACAGATGATAATATGGTATAATAACAAATGTTATTAATGAGATGACATTTTTCGACATTTGTATAACTCTTGTTATACAAGATGTAACGCTTGTTATAAAATGAGGTGCATATATGGCAAATAAAGCAAAAGTCACTAAGGAAATGATAGTTGCCGAGGGGCTTGAGCTGATACGTGAAAATGGCGAAGAAAAGCTGAATGTACGTAATTTGGCGGCACGGCTCGGCTGTTCTACACAGCCGGTCATGTATTGCTATCCTACAGTCGGAAAGCTCAGAAAGGATATACTCGAAAAGGCAAACGAGTTTCATACTGCTTTTCTTACACAGGGTCTGATCCCGGGAGTCGATATAATAATCGGGATAGGGATAAATTACATTCGGTTTGCAGAAGAAGAAAGAAACCTGTTCAGATTCATCTTTCTTTCAGATGAGGCGCAGAGTTCCGGAATAGCAGAGCTTATAACTTCCGATGAAAGCCGTGAACTTCTGCGTCCGGTGATAGATTCAAGGAGAATATCGGAAAGCGATGCCGGTGATATCCTTGAAGCTCTCTTTGCGGCATTTCACGGTTATGCGATGCTCATAGCGTACAATATGATGCCTTATGACAAGCGACAGTGCAAAAAGCAGCTTGAAAGGATCTACAGAGGGGTCATATCCGGAATTTATGAAGAAAACCGGCAGATCACCATGTCATTATGAAAAAACACCCGCAGACATTTTGTTCATGTCTGCGGGTACCCTATAGTAATAATGATTTTATTTAACAACTATATTCACAAGTTTTTTCGGTACGGCTATCTTCTTGACAATGGTTTTTCCGTCAACGAGCGGCTTTATAGTCTCATTTTCGAGTGCCGAAGATATCATTGCTTCCTGATCTGCGTCAGCAGCGATATTGAGTTTTGCACGGACTTTTCCGTTGATCTGTACAACTATCTCGATAGTATCTTCTACGCAGAGTGCCTCGTCATACGTTACCCAGCTCTGTTCGGAGAGGATCCCGCCGAAGATATTGCAGTACATCTCTTCTGTGATATGCGGAGCAAACGGGTTCAGCATAATGAGCAGGGACTTCATTTCGCCCTTTGTTATCGAGCCCTTGTCGCTGATCTGGTTGAGAAGAGTCATCATTGCGGCAACAGCTGTGTTGAATTTAAGCTGCTCTATATCTGACGAAACTTTCTTGATGGTTCTGTGGAACGATGCCGAAAGTTCTTTGCTGTAATCCTCGTCATCGGTCATAATATCCTGCAATGCCCATATTCTTTCGAGGAATCTCTTGCAGCCCTTCAGACTGCTCTCGCTCCACGGCGCTGCCTGCTCATAGTCTCCCATAAACAGCACGTAAACTCTCAGAACATCGGCACCGTATTCGTCAACAACATCGTTCGGGTCAACAACATTTCCTCTCGACTTGCTCATCTTGACTCCGTCCGGACCGAGGATAAGTCCCTGTGCAGTTCTCTTTGCATAAGGCTCTGCGACAGGCACTTCACCGATATCATAAAGGAATCTGTGCCAGAATCTCGAATAGATCAGGTGGCGTGTCACGTGTTCCATGCCGCCGTTGTACCAGTCAACAGGCAGCCAGTATTTCAGAGCGTCCTGCGATGCGAACTCTTTATCGTTATGCGGATCGCAGTAGCGCAGGAAGTACCACGACGAGCCTGCCCACTGGGGCATTGTATCTGTTTCACGCTTTGCGTCGCCGCCGCACTTGGGGCATTTGCAGTTTACAAAGCTGTCGATCTTTGCAAGCGGGCTTTCACCGTCCTGACCGGGCTGGAAATTCTCAACAGGCGGAAGTTTCAGCGGAAGTTCTTCATACGGAACAGCCACCATTCCGCACTTCGGACAATGAACGATCGGTATAGGCTCACCCCAGTATCTCTGACGATTGAATGCCCAGTCCTTCATTTTGTACTGGACTCCGGCTTCACCGACACCTTTGTCTTTGAGTACGGTAAGCACTTTTGCAATAGCGTCCTTCTTGTTTGTGATCCCGTTCAGCACATCTGAGTTTACCATTTCGCCGTCGCCGGTGTATGCTTCTTTGGATATATCTCCGCCCTTAATTACCTCGATTATCGGGATACCGAACTTCTTTGCGAACTCGTAGTCTCTTGTATCGTGTGCAGGTACAGCCATGATAGCGCCGGTGCCGTAGCCCATCATTACGTAATCCGAAATATATATCGGTATCTCTGTATCATTAATGGGATTGATCGCGGTCAGACCGTCGATCTTTACGCCTGTCTTGTCTTTGACGAGCTGAGTACGCTCAAACTCGCTCTTCTTCGCACATTCTTCCTTGTATGCATCAAGTTCAGCGATATTTCTGATAGAATCACGGTATTTTTCGATCATGGGGTGTTCGGGAGCCATTACCATGAACGTAACACCGTACAGTGTATCGGGTCTTGTGGTGTAGATCTTCAGCTTTTCGCCGTTCTCCTTTATCCTGAACTCAACGAAAGCACCTGTGGATTTACCGATCCAGTTTTCCTGCTGGAGCTTGATATTCGGGAGAAAATCCACCTGATCGAGTCCCTGGAGGAGCTTATCGGCATACTCTGTAATTCTCAGATACCATACTTCTTTTTCTTTCTGAATGATATCACTGTGACAGATATCGCATTTTCCGCCCTGTGAATCCTCATTTGAGAGTACCACCTTACAGCTCGGACAGTAGTTTACAAGTGTTCTGTCTCTGAAAACAAGACCTTTCTCGAACATTTTGAGGAATATCCACTGAGTCCACTTATAATATCCCTCATCTGTGGTATCGACAACTCTTGACCAGTCGAATGAGAATCCGACCTTGCGGAGCTGACCGGTAAACTTTCTGATATTGTTATCAGTAACTGTTCTCGGGTGAACGCCGGTCTTTATAGCGGTATTCTCGGTAGGCAGACCATAAGCGTCAAAACCTATCGGGAACAAAACGTTGTAGCCTTCGAGCCTTCTTTTGCGGCTTACTACTTCAAGTCCGGAGTACGCTTTGATATGACCTACGTGCATTCCGGCACCTGACGGATACGGAAACTCTACCAGAGCGTAGAATTTCGGCTTTGAGCTTCCTGTCTCAGCCTTGAAGCTTTCGTGCTCGTCCCAGTATTTCTGCCATTTGGGTTCTATTTCTTTAAAATCATACTTCATTCTCTGTATATCCTTTCTTTTGTATTGAGTCACAGACTTTTTAGTTCAGCGCGAAGCGAATAAAGTTTTTTGGAAAGGGGTCTGGGGAAGAACCTTTTGTTCACAAAAGGTTTTCCCCAGTCTCGAGCGCAGCGACTTTTCTCGAGCGCAGCGACTTTTCTCGAGCGCAGCGACTTTTCTCAAGCGCAGCGCTGCATCTCACGCTCTCACGCCGAACTTATATATCGTGGTGAAGTTGTACTCTTCTCCGGCTTTAAGTATGCAGCTCGGGAAATTGGGCTGGTTGGGAGAATCGGGAGCATACTGGCTTTCGAGACAGAGGGCGGTCTGAATTTTCATCATAGTACCGTCTTTTCCGATCTCACCCTGAAGGCCGATAGCGGTGTAGAACTGTATCGCGGGCTTGTCGGTCGATACAGTCATCTCGCGTCCGGTTACGGGATCATAAACTATGGCAGCTTCACGCATTACGTGAGGTTCGCCGAGGTTGAAGTTATGATCGTAGCCGATGAGGTCGCTCTTGTCGAGATCTGCGCAGATAGCCTTGGGTTTTCTGAAATCGAACACAGTGTTCTCTACCGGAGCCATTTCACCGGTCGGGATAAGGACTGAATCAACGGGAGTGTAAGTCTCGGCATTGATCTGTACGATCTGACTCAGGACAGAGCCGGAATGGATACCGCCTATATTGAAATAAGAGTGGTTGGTCATATTCAGGATAGTGTCGGCATCGGACTTTCCGTTATATTCGAGTTTCAGCTCGTTGTCCTCTGTGAGAGTATATTTGCAGGTAACTTTCAGGTTTCCGGGGAAGTTTTCTTCCTGATCGGGGCTGAAATAACCGAATGTCACGCTGTCGTCAGACTGTGCGTCAACAGTCCATACTCTCTTGTTGAATCCGACGATACCGCCGTGCAGACAGTTTGTTCCCTCATTGCAGCGAAGCTCGATCTCTTTGCCGTTAAGTGTGAATTTTCCGTTTGCGATGCGGTTTGCATATCTTCCGACAAGCGCACCCTGAGTTGAAGTCCCCTTGATATAACCGTCAAGGTCGTCATATCCGAGAACAACATCGTCAAAGTTTCCGTCCTTGTCCGGAACCATAATGCTCACAATTGCACCGCTGTAGTTCGTAAGCTTTACGGTCATGCCCTTGCTGTTCTTTAGAGTGAAGAGGAATACCTTATAACCGTCTGCCATTCCGAATACTTCTTTTTCGATCATGTCTGTTTACCATGCCTTTCATGTGTTATTATACCGCTTTGCGGTCTGTTCCTTTTATATCGGGAAGATCGGGATCTTTTCGAGGAAAATAATATCTTTTCTCTCATTTGCGGTCCCTTCTGCGAGTATTGCAGCCTTTGCCGCGATTTTTGCTTCTGCCAGCTCCACAAGAGTTTCTATTGCTGCAAGAGTGCGTCCTGTGCTGATGACGTCATCAACTATCAGTATATTTCTGCCTTTTATAGCCTCAACGTCTTCCTGCGAGAGACAAAGAATCTGTGCATTATCGGTCGTTATAGTTGTAACTCCGGTCGAGATCGGGTCGGTCATGTAAAGCTTTATGCTTTTTCTTGCAACATAGTATTTCTTGCCGCACTGTCTCGACATCTCGTAGGCAAGCGGTATCCCCTTTGCTTCTGCGGTAAGTATCACATCAAAGTCCGGTACTTTTTTCAGCAGTTCGGAGGCGCAGGCAACTGTAAGTTCAACATCCGAGAACATCACAAATGCCGCGAAAGCAAGCCTGTCATTCAACTCGCAAAGCGGAAGCTCACGTGTAAGTCCGGCAACATTAAGTGTGTATGTGCGCATAAATGTGTCTCCTTTCTGTCAGAAATGCCAGTAAAGAAATGGCTGATTTGTATTGTTTACGAGCAGCAGTGTGCTTATCACAAGCAGTGCCACGTTGCTGACAACCGTTGAAATACCGATGATATTTTCTCCGGCTTCGGTCTTCTGTATCTTCTTTCTGAGCCACGGAACGATCGGAGCGCTGAAAACAACGGCTGCTATAATAAGGAAAATATTGTTCATGAACGATGTCTGAGTACCTATATCTATGAACGGATTTCCGTTTGCGCCGACAAGGTTGCCGAAAAATGTGCCGAGTGCGGAAAGCCCGCCTGCGCTGCTGTCAAAGTAGAATATACCGAACCCGACGACATATACGACAGTAGTGTAGATGTGCATTATCGGAGCCGGAACTTTTTTCAGCCGCTTGTTGCCGATAAGGCGCTCTATGAAGATGAAAATTCCGAAATAAAGACCCCATATAATATAGTTCCAGCTCGCGCCGTGCCAGAATCCGGTGCAGAACCATACAAGGAACAGGCTCGCGTACTGTCTGCGCTTGCCGAAGATCGGTATATACAGCAGATAATCCCTGAAGAATGAACCGAGGGAGATATGCCAGCGCTGCCAGAATTCGGTAATGTTCTTTGACACGAACGGGTATCTGAAGTTCTCGTCGAAGTGGAATCCGAAGATCCTGCCAAGTCCGATAGCCATATCCGAATATCCCGAAAAATCGTAATATACATAAAGCGCATATAATATAACGGCATACCATGTTCCGGCAACGGAAAGGTCAGAAAGCTCGGTGCCGAAATATTTCTCAACTATCGTATGGAGGTTGTTTGCAATTATAACTTTTTTTCCAAGGCCGTACATGAATCTCGTTATGCCGGCGCTGATGTCATCGGCGGAAGACACACGCTGATCTATCTCGTTTTCAATAACGCTGTATCTTACGATCGGACCTGCGACCAGCTGCGGGAACAGCGAGATATAGAGCAGAAGCTTGTAATAGCTGCGCTGCACCTTGACTTTTCCCCAGTACACGTCCATGATGTACGAGATTATCTGGAAAGTGTAGAAACTAATACCTATCGGAAGTATCAGTCCGGTCAGCGGAATGTTCGCGCCGAATATTCCGTTGATGTTCGTTATAAAGAAGTCGGTGTATTTAAATACGAACAGCATACCGAGACTGAGGATAAGTGAGAACGCGACACCGAGCTTTGCTTTTCCGGTGCCCCGGTATTTGTCGATCATCAGCCCGAAGAAATAGTTTCCGGTAATGCTTATCAGCAGAAGTATCAGCCACTCCGGTCTGCTCCAGGCGTAGAACAGCAGTGAGAAGCTTATCAGAACGATGTTTCTGTAGATCGTTTTCTTACCGATGAAATATATCGGTATCAGTGCAGCGAGAAACACATATACAAACAGTAGGTCGGTGAATTTCATTTCTTATCTCCTGTGCTTTATATATCTGGAAACAACTATATATTATACATTATTATAATATATTTTGCAACTGTTTTGTAAAATTTTTCTTGTTTTTTATGCAGCTGCCGCAACAGCGGTCAGATGTGGCGGACATATAGCTTCGTATTGAGCTCAAAAAACGATATTTTGGCATTTTTGAACGATATTTGGGGTGTTTTTTTTGATTTTTGACCTCAAAATCGGGATATTTTGCCCATTTTTGATGATGTTTTGCTTTTTGGAGAGGTGGTTTCAGGCTGCCGAAAAATACATTTGTGAAAGAAATGTGAAAAATCAGATGAATTGATTTTTGTCCGCGCCAATGTAAAACTTTTACTATTGCAATTTGCATCTGAGCAAAAGAAAAAAATTACAGGAAATAGATCTTGCGGTGGGAGCAATTCCTGACAGATAATTTTCATAGGAAAAATGAAACAGATAATATATCAAATACATCGGAAAAGTATATAAACGAATGAAATTTTCAATCATTCTCCAAAATTTTTCCTTACTTTTAACGGGTTTTTTTTTCAAACTTTGCAGAGCTGACATTCAGGTGTTGGCGATCGCACCGGTTTGCCAAAAAGTATCTGTATGAATTGTGAAGTGACTTTTCAAGTTCCGTTTTAACGGGATTCGCCTTTGCTCCTTTCGGCGTTCCGAAAGGAGCGGGGACGGGGTCGCTGCATGATGCAGCGATTGATTGCCCAAGAGCGCGCACGACGCGCGCATATAAGGCAATCAAAGCGGCCCCCCCAGCGGGTGCAGGGCAGAGTCCGCCGGGGACGGGGGCGGCGTCCCAGCGGGTGCAGGGCGGAGGCTGCCGGGGACGGGGGCAGTGCCCCAGCGGGTGCAGGGCGGAGCCCGCCGGGGACGGGGGCAGCGCCCCAGCAAATTCTCAAGCGAAAGCGACTTCTTTGTCAGCAATAATTTATTCTATAGGCAGCCGGCTTGTACAGGCTTTTCGATTTCAGGCACAATAGACAAACAGAAATTGTTGAAAACTTCGTTTGAATGTGAAAAAACAGCTCGCATTATTTTTCACAATTGGGATATTGTTGCTCAGAAAATACTGATTGTAATTATAATTTATTGTGAAAATTCAACCGAATTGATTTTTCACATAAATATGGCTGATCCGGTACAAAATATCTATACCGGGTGCATCAGACCTAAATTCGCGAGTTGCGCAGAGGATATTTCGTTGTAAAACCGGGTTAGTTCCGACACAAAAATAAGGTCATCTGATTTTATTGAGCCTGAGATAACCAGTCAGTTGTCACTTTCACTAATGTTAGTACATCTACATATTCATTTTTGTGCTGTTCGTGAACAGATGAAAGCTGAACAGAATAAAAAATCATCATATTTTTGGTAGAAAAGCAAATTATCAGATTATTTTAATGGGAAGATTATGCGGAATGATGATAAAAATATTCTGTCGATGAAGCGGATTTTTTGTCATAAAAAGTTTGATCTTTCCGCACCGTTGAGCCTATTTGGGGATTTATATGAACAATTTCTTCGTGGGGACAAAAACCGCTGTCGGGATTTTCCGACAAAAATTAATTCAGATGACCTTATTTTTGTATAATTCGACATAAAATTGCCAGTAAGTTAAAAAAACTGCTGCTTTTCGGAGCCTGAAAAGAGTTTTTTCTGCTCAGAAAAGCAAAATTCAAAGTTCGTTCAATATCGCAAAAAAATACCGGAAAATAAGATGACCCGATTTTTTGCGCAAAAATAATGTGATCTTTGAAGGGTAATACTGCACAAATCAACGTCCGCCACTGTCCGGATCTCTGAGATCGCGGATGAGCCGAAGGTCACTGATGCATATATGTGGGAACCTCTAAAAACCCATTTGAGAGAAAACGAGTCATCCGCGTCGAATATTTCGTCAAGTCTCCTCACCTTGCGCCAGCAAGCCTTCGGAGCCTTTCCTCGTCTTCGACACGGCTGCCACATTTTCTCTTTTCAAAGC
>CAMOKN010000310.1 GCA_946617595.1 uncultured Clostridia bacterium | reverse complement strand
CATTTCAGTCTACACTCGTCCATAGCTGTGCGCTCTGAGATACAGCAGTCTGTTTAGGGGGTCAAGCCCCCTTTTCCAAAGGGGGCTTGCGGGGTCGCAGGGGCAGAGCCCCCGTCTCAAAGTCTCTTAAAAGTCTCTTAAAATCTCTCAAAGTCTCTCGAAAACTCTCAATACTCTGCGCCGTACTGTGCGCGGTAGTCTTTCATAGCGGAGAGGTACTCCTTGCCGTCAACTACGCCGTTCTCGATAGCGGCGATTATATCGTTGATCGTCACAATAGAGTACACCTTGACGCCGAACTCCTTGTAAGCGGACTGAACAGCGCTCATGTCGCTGTCAAGCGCTTTCTCCATTCTGTCAACCGTGATGACCATTCCCGTGATGTTCACATCAGCAGCTCCCTTTAGCTTCGGAAGAACTTCACGCAGAGCCTTGCCGGAGGTCATTACGTCCTCAATTATAACTACCTTTTCACCGTCGGTAAGCTGCTTTCCGACAAACATTCCGCCTTCGCCGTGATCCTTCGCTTCCTTGCGGTCAAAGCAGTAGCTTACGTCCATGCCGAACTTGTCATAAAGCGCAGTTGCAGCGCTGACTGCAAGCGGTATTCCCTTGTAAGCCGGTCCGAAAAGCGTTTCCGCTTCTATGCCGTTCTCCTTGATGCACTCGGCATAATACTTGCCAAGTTCGGAGAGATGACGGCCTGTCTTGTAGTTGCCGGTATTGATAAAATACGGCGCCTTTCTTCCGCTCTTGAGAGTGAAATCACCGAACGTAAGCACGCCGCAGTCTGCCATAAACCTGATAAAGCTTTCCTTGTAAGTCATTTTGGTATTCCCTTTCTGTATTTGGTAGTTCCATTATACCATTTTTTCGGAGATATTGCAATACCGTTTTTTCGTGTCGGAAATGTCAAGTTTTTGTAAATAAAAAACAAAATATGTTGACAAACTTATATCTTGTTGGTATAATGTGATTGTACAGCGGTTTTGAGTGGAGGGATACAGTATGTTTTTCTTCAAGAAAAAAGATAAAGAGGCTCCGTCAAATGAAAAAAAAGCAGCAAAATCTATGCCGCGCACCAAAAAACTCCAGTTTATGCCACGAAAGCTCGATGAGATCACAAATCTCCTAAACAGCGATATCTTCGAGCTCACCAATCTCGAACCCGTCAATTATTACGCAGATAAAAATTCCTATCTGCAATGCACCTTCTTCTTCCAGGAGGATTACAGCGAAGTCTATTTCGTTCTCGAAATGTTCAACAACGACTTCCGCACCGGTTCAACTCCCTACTACAAGGGCAGTTATGACCTTATGAAGAAGACCGTTATCAAGTTCGGTCAGCGCATTTAACCCCTCAGTACATACCCGAGCAGCTGCTTCTCCAACTCGGCAGGCTCCTCGCTGCAAATGAGGTAATAATAGCTGTTGACGTGCGCTATCCGCGTCGCTTCGGCAGCCTTTACCTGCGACGGATAATACGCCGCCTGATTTATCAGATAATCCTTGTGCTCTTCAAGCATCTTCTCAACCGCGTCCGCATTCTCTTCCCCGGCGCGTATCACGGTCAGCTCGAACAGGTTTGCGCTGATAAGCTGTACATTAACGCTGCTGTCCTCGGCTATGCTCATATCATACCCGAGAATGTCGGAGATGTACGTTTCGTCAGTGACCTCCATATATGCGGGGTGTCCGGCTCCGCTTTCGTCAAGCACATAATGCGTGATCTCACGGCAGTTCATAACATACTTTTCGAGCGGCGCGGGTTCAGTGGTTTCCGAAGCAGCAGAAGGCAGCGTGTTGTCCGCGATCTCAGTCTGTACGGAAGAACCGGAGGAACTGCACCCGTCAACACATAAAGATATCGCAAGTGAAACGGCTGTAAAAGCCGCTTTTTTTATTTTCATAATACAGATCTCCCCTGTTTTTCTTTAGTATGTCCTGAATATCGGCATAATACACAGAAAAGCCCCTTCCGGAGCTTTTCATTCTACCCTATCTGTTTTTCATGCTCACGGCGCATGGTCTTGAACGCGAAATATGCTCCGGCTCCGATCACTACAAAGATGCTGATGAACTGTGATGTTGACAGTCCGAAGATGAAGCCGCGGTAATCGTCTCCGCGGAAATATTCGATGATAAAGCGGAAGATCCCGTAAAGCACAAGGTAAAGCATGAGCAGTCTGCCTTTGAGCTTATCATGGCGCAGCAGCTGCCAGAGGACAAGGAAAAGCAGAAACTCAAAACCGGACTCAAACAGCTGCACCGGCATTCTCGGCACTCCGTTCGCCTGTTCGTTAAGCGAATGAGTGAATGTTATTCCCCACGGTACTTCAATCCCGTAGCAGCACCCGCCGAGAAAGCAGCCTATCCGTCCGAAGCCGTGGAAAAGCGCAATTGCGGGAGCGGCTATGTCGGTCATAAGGTCAGAGGGATATCTGCGCCGCCTGATTACCACAGCGCCGACGATCATTCCGCCGATCAGTCCGCCGTAGAACACCGAACCGCCGAATATCAGCTGCATATACTGCCACCACTCGCCTATATCCTTTGCCACAGAAAGAAGATACCATTTATCGCTGTTGGTCAGGCCGTAAAGAAGTCCGCCGCCTGTTAAAACTCCGATAGCTGAAAATAAAAGGACTTCAAGCATCGGATAGCCGTCGCCGGTGCGTTTTTTATATGTGAATATAGCAAACAAAGCCGATGCGAATATACCCACCAAAGCCGCAAATGTGTAACTGCTCAGAAATCTGCCAAAAATAGATATTCCCGGAAACATCTGGTTTCTCCCCCGAAAAAAACTCCCCGTTCAGTACTGAACGGGGAGACGTTCACATGACGATAAGCGGTTATTACTTTAACTGACCTGAAGCAGCAGCACCGGCAATAAGAGCGCCTGCGCACAGTAAGCAAAGCAGACCGATCACGTTCCAAGCGCATCCGATGATACCGAGTACAAGACCTGCAACAGCCATACCCTTTTCGCTTCCCTCAGGCTTTGTCTTGAGAACCTGAGCACCAAAAACGATACCAACGATAGGCAGTACTATTCCGAGTACAAGCGTAAGTATCCAGCCAACGACAGGGATCAGATTAAAAACCCAGCCGCCAACCAATGCCACGATACCGCATACAAGAGATGCAATAGCCTTATTCTTTGTTGTCATGATTTATTCCTCCTATAACGTAAAAAAGAAATGTTGTGGGATACTGCTTTAAAGCAGTTTTACAACTATGTATATTATAACATTATCGTCGGAAAAAGTCAACCGAAAATGTATTTTTGGTAATACAATTGTGAATTTTCTGTGAAAAAATAAAAATACCCGCACGCCGCAGCCGGCGTTTTGGGTATTTTGTACATCAAAGTTACACTTCAGTTACTTATTATTCAAAACTATCTTCTTCATCACGAGTATTGAAAAGCTCGATAAGGCGGTTCATCTCCTCTTCTGTGAGAGATGTTCCCTTTCCCATTCTGCTGTGATCGGGTGACCAGTCGCGGATATCGAACTTCGGGGGATTGTCATTCCAGCTGATAAGGTTCAGCTCCTTGTTCCAGCCTCTTGCGCCCTCGGATATCACGCCGAGCTCCTTTACTATCTCATACTTGAATTCTGCCATTTTAGTTATGCTTCCTTTCGGTGATTTATTGTCACGGTCAGACCGTGAGAATTGCATTATTTAAGTGATCCGGCGTCAATGACGCTGTCGAATACCGCCATAAATCTCGGCGGAACGGTCTTGTTTATGTGATACTTCCCGAAGAACCACATTCCGAACCGTACTTCGTGACGCACCGTATCGAGGTAGATGCCGACATTATCGGCTGAAAGTGCGCCGAAACCGAGAAAATCGGCTATTGATGCCGGCGGTTCGTAGCTTACCACATAATCGACAGTCTTTCCGGCTGACGCGAGATTACGGTCCGACTCTTCAAGCTCCGCTCCGGACGGGCATTCATACCTCGCTGCGGTCTCTTCCGAGCAGGGTGCGTTCCCTCCGTTTTCCTCGCCGGAGCCTCCGCCGAACGCGAAGATCTTCTTACCGCCGATATCGAAGATGT
>CAMOKN010000309.1 GCA_946617595.1 uncultured Clostridia bacterium | reverse complement strand
TAGCAATGTCAAGAGGAGAGTGCTAATTTTAACAAACTTTTCACAATCGACACATTTTTGTCATAATCAGTTGGCAAAATGAGATAATTGATAAATATACATATCACGGATGAAGGGCGACGAAATCAAGCGGCTTCCTTTAGCGGAAGCAAAATGCAGGAAGGGGGTCAGCATTGCAGGAACGTAATGCCGAGAACAGGAAGTCATACGGAAGTCCGCCCAAAGTGCCGCAAGGATTCGGCTGTATGCGCTGTGCCGACATATTTCCTTACAAGGGAGACTATCGGCAATATGGCGGCAATGCTGCTCCTTATAGTCATTGCAATGCCGTTCTTCCTGTTCGCTATGTATGAGAAGAACGGCTTGCCCTTTGAGAAAATAGCAAAAGCGGTGATAAAAAGCCGCTTTTTGCGTCCAAAGGTAAGACCGTACAAGACCGAGAACGTATATGAGTATGCTGAAAAGCAGTACGATCTGGAAAAGGAGGTCAAGACGATAATCAATGAAGATAGATAAGGTTACAGGAAAGCAGAAAAAGGCGATAGCCGCCGCCGTTCAGAAGGCTCGCCCCAACGGGCATCACGGAGGATGCAGCAGCGGATTACAGAGAATAGTGCAGGACGCACTATTCAAAAACCGCTGCGAGACGGCAAAGACGCCCCATACGGCTCAGCAGACTATCCGCTTCAAGCAGATGTACCGCGACGGTATCTGCAAGGTCACTGACAGGCTGTACACGAAAACGATACAGTTTTTTGATATAAACTATCAGCTTGCGCAGAACGAGGACAAGACCGCGATCTTTGAGAACTACTGCGATTTCCTCAATTATTTCGACAGCACTATAAAGGTGCAGCTCTCTTTTCTGAATCAGGTCGGAGATACTGAGGAATTTATGAAGCAGCTTGAAATACAGTCGCAGGACGATGATTTTGACGACATTCGCCGAGAGTACTCGGAAATGCTGAAAAATCAGCTTGCCAAGATTTCTCCGACTTCTTCGCAGTTCATCAACCCGCTGGACATTAATCTCAACTATTCCGATGAGGACAATCCTCTTGCTCTCAAATCCGACTTCATTCTCTCGATGTGCGAGCTTATTGTCGGCGGCAAGGCTGGACTGGAGCCTATCGAAAAGACGATAATTGACCGCTGTGTCCGTATGGTGTACCGCGACTATCTCAACAGCCCCGATACCGTAGAAATGCCGATATTGCAGGATTTGTACAATCTTATTCTGAAACAGACGGAGCCGGAAGCGCAGCGAATAGCGACAGCTCTCGAAATGTATGTCACCGGATCGCTGAACGTGTTCAATCACCGGACGAACGTTGACCTCAACAACAGGCTGATATGTTTTGACATCAAGGAGCTTGGCAAGCAGCTGAAAAAGCTCGGAATGCTCGTTGTGCAGGATGCCGTATGGAACAGGGTCACGGTCAATCGTGCGGAACACAAATCTACCCGCTATTATATCGACGAGTTCCACTTACTTCTGAAAGAGGAACAGACAGCGGCGTATAGCTGTGAGATATGGAAGCGCTTCAGAAAATGGGGCGGTATTCCGACAGGTCTGACGCAGAACGTCAAAGACCTGCTTGCAAGCCGGGAGATCGAGAATATCTTTGAAAACTCGGATTTCATCTATATGCTCAATCAGGCAGGCGGCGACAGGCAGATACTCGCAAAGCAGCTCAACATTTCACCGCACCAGCTCTCTTATGTCACCAACAGCGGTGCGGGCGAAGGTCTGATATTCTTCGGAAACATCATAATCCCGTTCGTTGACAAGTTCCCGAAGGATATGGAACTCTACCGCATAATGACGACTCGCTTAGAGGAAACAGAAAACAAGTAAATTTGCAGGAGGAAAACAGAATGAAAAAGGCAGTAAGAATTATCGTTATCGCAGCAACAGCAGTAGGCACAACGATCGGCACTATCGCCGTTATTCGCAAGGTCAAGGCGAACAAGGCGGCTGTGCTCTAAACAAACAGCCGTGTGCGGGGTTTCCGTACACGGCTGTTTTACATAGATAAATCAGAATTTGTCGAGATTCACACAACCGCTTTCATTTTGAAGAGCAAGATAAAATTTCTGGCTTTATATCGCTTATCACTTTCTTCTGCCACGACTTTTTGCCGCATTTCGGGCATTTCATATAACGCGTTCTGCCCATGTGCATCGCCAAGTTCACGGATTTGTAGGTCGGAATGTATATATGCCCGCATTTGCGACATTCGTAATACCCCGCGACCTGCTCTATGCGAAGCGCAAACGCCATACATATAATAAACTGTACGAATCCTATGCCGACCGGCAGGATGAACGCCAGAAAGGGCTTTTCAAGAGTCATGAAAATAATGCCCACGGCAAGCATGGCAAATAAGAATATCGTTGAAGTCAGGCCGATTACGATCTCCATCGTCAAAAGTCTTTTGTCAGCTCGTTCTTTTTGCTTGATCATTTCTATAAGGCTATTTTCCATTTGTTCATTATAGTTTTCCATTGAAACTACCTCCCCACATAATAAATCGTTGACTGTGATACCCAAGAGCGCACACATTTCAAGCATAATGGAAGCGTCCGGCAGAGACTTGCCTGTCTCCCATTTAGACACCGCGCGGTCGGTGATACCGAGTTTTTCGGCGAGTTGGGCTTGTGTCAGGTTTTGTTCTTTTCTTTTCAATGCAATAAACTTTCCGATTTTGATCTGATCCATCGTTCTCTTACCTCCTTTCGACGTCATTATAGTCCAATTCTCCTGAAAAAAACACGAACTGACGGTTGAGTGGGGAGAAATCAACCGTCGGTAGAGTCTGGTTCCTTAAACAAATCCCGATTTATCGCAGTAAGCGTTTCCATTATTATAGCACCAATAAAGCCGTAAGTCAATACATAATTCCACTGCGAAAGAATGTGCGATATGGCAGGAAAAGGCTTACAATATATCGTCGATGGCGCTATGAAAGCATTGCCCGTACGCGCCGTGGACACAGACACCACTTCAGTGGGGTTTTTTGAATTGCCGCCGAGGATCTTTGCCCCGTAATATACACTAACGGGAAAATAAACAGCAACCCCACTCCCGTGCACAAGTGCCCGGGCATCGGATTTGTTTAGGTTTTGTGGAGTACTGCTGCTCACGATCACCGTGCCGCCCTGAATATCTATCCCCGTGTCAGCGTCGGTAATTTTGTTCTGTCCGACAAGCGTGTTACCGGAACCACATCCGATACCCGCGCCCTCGTCTGAAGAGTCCGCGGTTATCTTACCGCCTGTAAT
>CAMOKN010000308.1 GCA_946617595.1 uncultured Clostridia bacterium | reverse complement strand
TGGGAGTGACCGTTGGTATAGTGATCCTTTGCGTCCACGGCCTGAGCAAGCGCGAGCATTATCTGCTTTGAAAGGTGCGCGGAACGCTTTGTCTGCAGCGCGACTTCACTGCTGAGATAGTTCTGGAGCCTGTCAAGTTCGATTATCCTTCGTACTCTTTCGATCAGCACCTGTGAAGCGAGAGGCTTGCGGACGAAATCCGCCGCTCCCGCACGAAGACATCGTATCTCTGCGTCACGTCCTTCGTCTCCTGTCAGAAATATCACGGGGATCGAAGAAAGCGCGTGTGACTGTCTTATCCGGAAAAGTGTCTCAAAGCCGTCCATATCCTGCATATTTATATCAAGAAGGATCAGCGAAGGTTTAATTGATGCCAGCTTTTCAAGCGCTTCCGCGCCGCTTATTGCTGTTTCGGTGCGGAATATCTTTCCGAGCATGGCTGCGACGCTCTCGCATATCAGCTCATCGTCGTCTATTATCAGAACAAGCGGTGTACTTTGGGTCTCCGGCACAGCCGCAACAGGTACGGAGCGCTGTTCTCTTCCGTACAGCCCGCCGTAGTCGGCAGACTTGTCAAGAAGTCCGTCTATAATGCCGGTCATTCCGGCTGCTGCTGCGTTTATCTTTTTCGCGCATTCCTGTATCAGCGGATCGGACGATCCCGCAGCGACATTTCCGTAGCTCAGGATAACATCTATCTGAGATCTCAGCTCGTGAGCTATTCCCGCAAGCTGATCCTTTTCGTTATTATTGTTCACTTTGCTGCCTTCCTTTGACTGAATATACCGGGTATCAGTTCGCAGACGTAATTGAACAAAGCTATTTCCGGCTTTTCCGTACGCTTCGTCTCATCGTCCGGGAATCTATATCAGCCAAGTCTCTTTACCCGGTCTCTGTTATCAGTATAGCATAAAAGCGTGAATTTGTCTACTTTATTATATTGATTCGATCGTAAATTTTTCTGTTGTCACACGCTTTAACAGGGTTTTACGCTGATCGTTGGCAGACAATATAAGTGAAATTATAGCAAATGCCCTTGACTTAATCAAGAACAAGGGCGAATCAAATGCAGACAGACCTGCCGTATAAGTGCCGGTCTCAGAATAAGGTACAATGCCAAAATCAAGACAAAATGATAATACGTGAAGCCGCTCTGCAAACGGCTTCGCGTATTATAAGTAATGTGTCCTCTATAACTGCCTGAAAGGCAGTTATTGCACGACAGTCTGTTTTGCAGACTGTCGTATGCTTTAAAAATACGCTTTCTCGAAGGTTTCTTTTATGCGCGCGTCCATGCGCGTCTTTGGAAACCTTCTGTATGACATCGTGTCATAAGCGTCTTTTTAAAGCGGACCATTCCTTGATGTCAAGCTCATTCCGCCCTTTTTACGGTTGATGAGCAGGCATTAAGCAATATTTTAAGCCGTCAGCAGAAAGATTACTGCTGACGGCTATTCATATTGCGACATCCCGGAGATTGTTCATTTGACTTTACAGTGCATTTGTGCTATAATCTAACAAACAAATCGCAATTAACAGGAGCAAGTAACATGAAAGACGGAAAAAGACCGGATCCTGACGTGATCCACCCTGTTAAGGGGTATGACAAAGAGATCTATATAAAGCCTTCAATTACAAGATCAAATATTATAGCAGGCGAATTTTCCTATATTGCAGATTCCGACTTTGAAAGCCACGTCACACACCATTATGAATGGAATGGTGACAGGCTGATAATCGGTAAATTCTGTCAGATAGCAGCCGGCGTCGAGTTTGTAATGAACGGCGCGAATCATCAGATGAATGCGGTCTCGACATATCCGTTCTATACGCTGGAAGGGTGGGACATGGAACCGCCGTCAAGTTCCGATATGCCGCTGAAAGGTGATACAGTCGTCGGAAACGATGTATGGATAGGTCAGAATGCTGTTATTCTTCCGGGCGTGCATATTGGTGACGGTGCAATTATCGGTGCAGACAGCGTTGTCGGAAGCAATGTCGAACCCTATACGGTTGCGGCCGGAAATCCGTGCAGAGTATTGCGGAAACGATTTGATGATGAAATGATCGGATTGCTTATCAAGTTCAGATGGTGGGATAAAAGCATTGAAGAAATCAATTCGCTTATACCTGTACTGACATGCAGTGACATCGGAAAAGTCAGAAAATATATCAAGGAATATTTATCTGAAAGTTCGGAATAACCGTGAGTACAGTCAGCAGCATTATGCGGTCATGATGAGTGAAAGGACAGTATCAGATGAAATTGAAAATCGCCTTTTTACAGCTTATGCCCGGAAAGACGCTGAATGAGCAATTCCGGAAAGGTAAGGCTGCCTGCGAAAAAGCAAAGGAACTGGGTGCGGATATCGCGCTATTCCCGGAAATGTGGAGTGACGGGTATTACCTTCCGCAGGACGAATCGGAACTGAACACGCTGGCGATAGGCAAAGACAGTGGGTTTATTGCCGGATTCCGGGACACCGCAGAAAAACTCGGACTTGCAATAGGGATAACGTTTCTCGAAAAGAACAGTCCGAAACCGCTTAATTCCATGATCCTTTTTGACCGTCACGGAAAAGAAGTCCTGCATTATTCAAAGGTCCATATTTGCGCATTTGATCTGGAAAAAGTTTTATCTCCGGGTGAGGATTTTTACACTGCCGAACTTGATACCGGCAAAGGAACTGTGAATGTCGGGGCGATGATATGCTTTGACAGGGAGTTCCCCGAAAGCGCGCGAATACTGATGTTAAAGGGCGCGGAACTTATACTTGCGCCAAATGCTTGTCCTATGGAGATAAACAGGCTGTCGGCACTCCGCACAAGAGCTTATGAAAATATGGCTGCAGTAGCAACATGCAATTACCCGGAGGGAATGCCGGACTGCAACGGGCATTCCACATTGTTCGACGGTGTCCCGTGGCTTCCGGAAGAGCCGGGAGTCCGTGATATGTGCGTGTTTGAAGCTCCCGGAGAAGAGGGGATATATACCGCAGAACTGGATCTCGATATGCTGCGGGAGCATCGCAGTCAAGATGTTATGGGTGATAAATTTAGACAGCCGGATAAGTACCGAATTCTGACAGAAAAAGGAAATGAAATATGGTCATCAGAAATACCGAACAGTTTCGTGAAGACCATCTTGCAAAAAAGGTAATGCTTGTTTTGCGGCATTTCTGAATTTTAAGCATAACTGTATATAATATGTACACCGCCCGCAGTGAATAATAATGCAGGCGGTGATTATTGTGAAAATATTGACACTTTTGAACAGATATGCTATTATTAAAGCAATACCGCAAGGCTCGATCAATGCAGGAGGAAACACTATGTTTAGCATGACTTTGACGGATATTCAGAGCATACTGAATGATTTCAGTATCACTGAAAAACCAGGCAGCTTTTCCGAGCTTCAGAGATACGATTATGAAAAAAACGGCGAAAACTCAAAGGAAGTCCGGCTTATTATAAAAGTGGATTTTGAAGATCGTTCTCCTGTTGTTATACGTTTTAAGAATGAGAAGAATGTCACCGAAGACATTGTTGAAAAACAGTGCAGGTTTGCTGAAAATTTGTTTGAAAATGGCATCTCTACACCACACAATTACCGCTCTGACGGGCATTTCGCAATACCTTATCACCTGAACGGCTATGATGTTATCGTCACAGCTGAGGATTTCTGCGAAGGTGAGGTGAAAGCGGTTGATGAGAAAACCGCATACATGACCGGTGAACTTCTCGCAAAAATGCACAATATCTCGGAGCGTGAAAACCTGCATCTGAATATGAGAACGCTGTTTGATCCTCTCGGCAGGAATGATCTGTTTGATATATCTGTCTTTGCAGAAAACCGGGAAAGGCTCCGGAAGACCGCACCTGCGCTGTATGACGAGACGGAGAAAATAAAGGACAGCTATATGGAAAAGATCGCTGTGTTCGGCAACGAACCGCGCTATGCGGTGCAGGGAGATATAAGCGACTGCAATCTTTATATCACGGAAAGCGGTCAGCTTGGTGTATTTGACTTCAACAACAGCGGTGATAATGTGCTTTTTTATGATGCGGCGATGCAGGCGGTATTTGAAGCCACACTTATGGATTACAAGGAAGTTTCATCACCGGAAAGAGAACGAAATATCCTGTCAGCTTTTCTGACAGGATATGAAAGTCAGCGCCCGTTTACGGTTGAACAGCGGAACACTTTCCCGTATCTGTATGCTATACTTACAGCCTTTGAAGCGGGGAAGATGTGTTATAACGAAGGCAATCTTGAGTCTCTTATAAAAGAAAACAGGAATGATGATATCCGAGAATGTTTGAAACGTATGCGTGATTGTCTTTTGGATCTGAAAAAACCGGAGATACTGTTTGGGTGAGTGATCTTATGAACATACTGCATTAACTTCATTGCAGTCCGGAACTAATGAATGCTGAAGGAAGCTCTATCTTCGGAAGCATACGTTTCTGCTGAACTGACGCCTCATACGGGATATTCTCCTGTTCAAGCAGTTTGCAGAAACGTTCAAAGGGTTCCTTGTCCTTGTTTATAAGCTGGAATGCAATGCAGAATTTATCTTTCAGCGCGATAACCTCAAGCATAAGATCGCCGTCTGTAATGAGGAAGAAGTCCTTTATGTACTGGCTCATTCCGCCCCAGTCAACAGGCTTTGTGTAGCTTATTGTGAATGTATCTCGGGTATCGTTGCGGAAAGTGCTGTTTGCTCCGGCATATTTTTTCTTGGATTTGAGATCCGGCTGTTCGTCGATGCCTTTATGCACCTTTTCGAGGTTTTTATAGCGTTCGTAGCTGAGCTCCGGCTGGCTTTGCCCGAGGATCGCTCCTCTTGCGCGCATATTCAGTTTTTCTATTGTTTCGCCGCGCATATTCCAGTCATACCTTATATGCAGAAGGCGCACGAAATCACGGTAAGATTTCTCGGCGCCGATATCGTTTCTGTAATCGTCTGCGATACGCACGGAGAGATGAGTGTCTTTTTTCTCCTTGAAATAATCAACGCAGGACTTGAAAAACAGCGCTGACAGCACAGTATTGGGCGATCCGTCTATCTTCTTTGCATATTCCATAAATTTGTCGGAAGGTATAGTAAGCTGGAAGAAGTAATTGTTCTTTGCAAACGGATTGATAAGATATTTAATGAAACGGGAAATACCGATATTTGTGCTTCCGCCGTTGTATCGTGTGACAGGCTTGTCGTCGGAAATGGAGTCGGCATCGGGAAGAAATAATTCTTCCGGATCTATGGGCGTGCCGGGAAGCTTTATTTCATCCGGCTTTTCGATCTCGCCGTATTTTTTTGAAAGGTAAAGATACAGCGTTGTCTTTACCCAGAACATAAGGCCGAATCCTCCGCAGATGCTGTGAGAAAAGCTGAACCATACTGTGTCGCCGCGATAAGTTATCACGAAAAGATGTCTTCCGAGTTTTTCGGATCCCAGGACAAGTTTCTTGTCCGGCTCCTCCGGAATTACCGGCATCGGAGCATCATTATGCTGGATCACATAATTTCCGCCGTCATCGAGAACGGCTTTGACGCTGAAATACGGAAGTCTTGTCAAAGCCTCCTGTGCTGCTTCATTCAGAAGCTTTTCGTCTATTGTTTCACTCAGTCTGATCTTTGCTCTTACAGTGTAGCATACTTTGTCCATATATTCATAGAGAAGGTATGCGTCGGGGTTTTTAGCCATAATTTTATTCTCCTTGTTTAAGTAAAGAGTGGTTTGTTTGCCGTACTAATATTATACCACGACCCCAGTGAAAAATCAATAGTTAGTTTTTGAAGATCAAAAAACGGCCGGCAATGAATAAAGGCTATCCCGTATAGATAGCGCGTGCGGATTTCGCCGTCAGTTATTTTTTATGCAGCTTATTTGTGCGGTATTGCCTAAAGCATTTTTTTGAAATGTCAATGCTCTGAAATATGATCAGTGCGTTACCGCAAATAAAATGAAGTAAGACATTGACATTCGGCTTAATATGTGTTATTATAGTAATCGTAAACTAACAGCACATTCGAGCAAAGCGGATATTCCGAAAGATATGCACAGTGGTTAGCAAAAGCTAATTGGATGACAGGAGCAGTATATGAGAAATAATGCTGTATATAAAAGCGACATCTCCACAGCAAGGCGGATATTTTATGATCGTCAACGAATCCGACGGGACAGATGCCGCAGTTCTTAAGTATGAAAAGATCATTGACGGAATGAAGTGCTATACTGCCGGACAGATATCCGAAGCTCTGAGAGCCGCGGTTTTTCGCAAGATCAGGACCGATCATCATAGCAAAAAACCGTGGATAACTGTTCTGGCGAAGAAGTAAATGAGGTGAGATAATATGCTGCTGACGATTTTTCTTGCATTGGTATTTTGCGCGGCCATAACGCTGATGCTGATCTCTGCGGTTGTATTTGTTAAGGATAAGAAACTGTTTTCTTCGGCTCCGAAGGAAGCGCTTGCACTTTTAATTGACAGAGAACAGGAGGAATTCTACGGAGCGCGGAAGATCGGCTGGACTTTACTGATAATGAGTATTGTTTTGATACTCGGAGTCGGTGTTGTTTCAATATGGGACGGCTTCAGAAACGGTTTCGGCTTCTGGCAGTTCTTCTTGAGATTCGTCCTGATATTTACGATCTATAAGATCTATGATATGACGTTCTTTGACTATTTCCTGCTGTGCAGATTCCGCTTTTTTCAGCATTTTACTCCGGAAGTTACGCCGGTATATGAAAACAGAAAGTACGGTTATAACATAAGAAGTCAGCTGTTGAAACTGCTGGTAATATTCCCGGCGGCATCCGCATTGGCTGCATGGATATGCACAATTATCCAGGGATCGGCAGCATAGTGTCAAGGCATACAGCACACTTGACCGAATGCAATAATGAGTACTCAAAGCAGCGGCTTTGAGTACTTTTTGTGTTTGTACAAATCTGCAAAATCTGAATTGCGGTAAATCATAAAGTCATCGGCTGCAAATCTTGCAGCGATGAAGGCCGGGATACCTGTTTTTTTGGTGCAGCTTGATTTAAGCTTATCTATTGACCGTTTTCGTCAGATGTGGTATAATATAAAAAAGGCAGCGGATCCCGCATGTTCTTGACCAGCTTGGTTTTGCGATGCAGCTTGAAAAGAAAGATGTTGCGGAAAAACATATCGATGCAAAAGATCTTTCGGAAGAAAAGCTTGTTAATGCTATCGAAGATATGAACAGAACTTATGCTGCAAAGAAACGGAATGCAGATATGATCTCCGAAAAGATCCGCACCGGAGGCGGTGTCGGAGAAGCCGTAAGACTGATTGGAAACATCATCGGAGGAAGCGGCTGATTGCATCTGATAATTCAGTTTCCGGTAACGGCATGCTATTTACAGATTTATGTGTTATAATACAAAAAACAATAATGGGAAAGCAATGCCTGCGGATCCCGGCAGGATTGCTAAGGAATGAGGAAAAATTATGAAAGAGGAACAGAGAAGAAAAAAGAAGATTCTGCTGGCAAAGGTAGTGATATGCTTCATATTGCTGCTGATTATTTTGCTGCCGCAGGTCATCGGAACGGCAGATACCTCCGTAGAACGCGGAGAATGGAAAGATCTTGGCAACCTGAACGGCAGGAGGATCGGCGCGGTACAGGACTCGGCACTTGCCGCACTGTCGGAAAAGACATGGCCGGACTCGGCTATCGTCTATGCGGAGAATTTTTCCGAACTGCCTTCTCTGCTGTCGAACAAAATGATAGACGGATTCTTTGCGCCGATCGAAGATGTAGATAATATACTCCGGAACCATCCGCAGTTCACAGTAATGATGATCTCAAAAAACAACTCGCTGTATCCCGGACAGAAAGATGATTATTCGGCTGTATCGGTCATCATAGACTCTTCCGACTACGCTTATACGCCCAACCGTCATGGACTTGACTCCGTAATGCGTCCGGGTATAAAGATAGGCGGTATTACAGGCTCTGAGCTTGCGGTGCTGCCGGGGCAGATCATACCCGGTTCCCAGATCGAGAATTACAACAATTTTGCGGATCTGTTTGCCGCTCTCGAAAGCGGCAAGGTCGATGCGGTTGCGGCGTATTACACTCAGATCGGCATGGTAAATGAAAACTATACCGATCTGGCGTACATTTATGAGCCGCTTACTGTTACAGATTACGGATTCGGTACACGAAAGGACGAAAAAGGCAATGATCTTAAAAACAAATTCAATCAATTCCTTAAGAAGTTAGAGACAAGCGGGGAATTCCAGCTTATTATCAATAAGTGGGTAAATATGCCCGAGGACGGCGATGCCGAGCTTGACTATACATTTTCCGGCGAAAACGGTATTCTTCATGTATGCACCCCCGGAACATGGTTCCCGATGACATTCTTCAAGGGCAATAAGCCCACGGGAATGTTCATTGATATTGTTGACAGATTCTGCCTTGAATACGGATATGAGCCGAAGTATGAGTGCGTTGATTATCCCACTCAGGTCGCCGGTCTTAATTCCGGAGCCTATGATATCATGGCAGACGCAGTTTTCATAACTCCCGAAAGGCTTGAGCAGCTCAACATCACCGACAGCGTTATCCGGAGCTTTATGTACATCGTGGAGCGCACCGACACCGAAACGGTAACCGCTTCAAAAGCGGAAATTCTTGCAAAGAAGCTTGTCAACGGCTTCAGGATTAACTTTATCAATGACGAACGATGGAAAATGGTGCTCAGCGGTCTGCTGACAACGCTTATTCTCTCTCTGATATCCGGAGTTGCCGGAACCGTACTCGGTGCGGTGATCTGCCGTTTGAGAATGAGCCGGAACATTGCCGCGACTGCGTTTGCACAGCTCTATGTCAAGGCTGTGCAGGGAATACCGATACTTGTTCTGCTTATGGTGCTGTACTATATTGTTTTCAACGATGATAAAGTATCCGCGTTCACTGTATGTATCATAGGATTTTCACTTGATTTTGCGGCGTATGTTTCCGAGATATTCAGGAGCGGTATCGAGGCTGTACCGCCCGGGCAGGCCCGTGCGGCAAAGGCTCTGGGATTCACGCCTGTACACGGCTTTGTCAAGGTGGTGCTCCCGCAGGCAATGCAGCATATCATTCCTGTTTACAGCGGTCAGCTCGTATCTATGGTCAAACTTACGTCTGTGGCGGGATATATCTCGGTCATGGAGCTTACAAAGGTAACGGATATCATACGGAGCCGTACATACGACGCGTTCTTCCCGCTTCTGACAGCAGCAGTCATTTATTTTCTGCTTTCAAATCTTCTTATATGGATAATGAAGCTCATAAGCGGTAGGTTGAACAGCATCGATCCTGCACGGAGACTGAAAGGGATCAACAAGGATATCAGTATTTCGGCTGCCGGCATCACAGAGCACAAATCTGCCGGCGCAAGCAAGGATCTGCTTGTAATAGACGGACTTGCAAAGAGCTATGAGGAAGCTGCTCCGCTCAAAAATGTGTGCTGCACCGTAAAAACAGGAGACGTTATCTCGGTGATCGGTCCTTCCGGCACCGGAAAGAGCACGCTTCTCAACCTCATAAATCATCTTGAGATCCCAGACAAGGGAAAGATACTGCTCGACGGCGAGGATACTCTTGCTCCGGGATATGACTACAGCAGGCTTCGCCGCCGTGTAGGAATGGTGTTCCAGTCATTCAATCTGTTTTCACATCTTACGGTCGTGGAAAACATCATGCTCGCACAGACCGAACTTCTGAAGCGAAGCAGACAGGAAGCCTACGAGAGATCAATGGCGCTTCTTGACACCGTTGGACTCATGGCTAAAGCTTACAATTATCCGTCTGAACTTTCCGGAGGTCAGCAGCAGCGTGTCGCAATTGCAAGAGCAATAGCAATGGATCCCGAGATAATGCTGTTTGACGAGCCGACCTCGGCACTTGACCCGACCATGGTAGGCGAAGTTCTTACAGTAATCAGAAATCTCGCGCAGAAGGGCATGACGATGCTTATTGTCACACATGAGATGAAATTTGCGAGAGACGTTTCAAACCGCGTGTTCTATATGGACGAGGGCGTGATCTATGAGGAGGGCGAACCCGGAAAGATATTCAATTCGCCTGCAAAGGACAAGACGCGTCAGTTCATAAATCATCTCAGGATATTTACCTATAAGCTCAAGGATAACCGGTCCGATGCCTTGTCGTTCATACATGAGGTGGACAGCTTCTCGCACCGGTATATGATCTCCCAGAAGCTGAATCTGAAGCTGCTGACTGTTGCCGAGGAGCTTTGTATGAACAGTGCGTTTGTAGAGTTCGGAGATGATGACGAAGTGGATATAAGCTTTGAGTTCTCGCCGGAAAACAACGCCGTTCGCTTTGCCGTTGACTACGGCGGAACTCTCAGAGACCCACTGAACGATGATGAAACGATCTCTGCAAAGCTGCTGAAAAACGTTGCGCCGGATCTTACATACACATTTGCGGGCGGAAGAAACCACATAGAGGGCAGCATTACACAATAAGATCATTTTGCAGTCGTTAAATAACATTACTCCCGTTCCGGTGCATCAGACAGATGCTCCGGAACGGGAGTATTAATCAGTATTTCTTCTTATATTTGCGCGGAAGCAAGCGGTAAAATTCAATTGATTCGGAGACGATAATATGTTTAATGAATACTATGAAAAGTTATTGGATCAGCTGTCGGTTGATTTCAACTGTACGCCGGAAGATCTTAAGGCGAAAGAAAACATCATCACAGTTTCAAAGCTGAATGAGGGCAGAAGAAGCTACAGTCCCGGAAAGCCGTTCCTTCAGATGGTGACACTCGGCATAAATACCGTAATCATGGCAGACGAATGCCTGCATGAGTTCCTGCGCGGATTTGTAAGAAATACGGAAGGTCACAGCCTGTTTGAGTTCGATCATCTTACAATACTGAACGAAGAACTGAAAAAATACGGCTATAAGATCAATCCGACACACCACATGTTCCTGCCTTGCCGGAATACTGCGCCGGAGGAGCGCTTTCGGGTGAAGTGGCTGTATGACGGTGAAATAGACCGTTTCTACGGTGATGAACGGTTCCCGAATGCGATATCATTTCCTGTCCCATGCCCCGTGCGTCCCGACAGGATCGTTTGCATGGCAGTTGACGGTGACAGCATCATGGGCATGACAGGCTGCTCGGAGGACGCGCCGCATTGGCAGCAGATCGGGATAGATGTTCTTCCGGAATACCGCGCAAAAGGAATAGGCTCGTATCTCGTGAGTCTGCTGAAAAACAGGATAATTGAGAACGGCGATGTACCGTTCTACGGAACCGCAGCGGCGAACATTCCTTCACAGAACATTGCCGTCAGCTGCGGATTCAGACCGGCATGGACGGAAACCGAAGCTGTGAAGATCGAAGAAGATAAATGACAGGCGGATATTCCGGAGTTATTTTTGAAAAAAAGAGAGGTAACATTATGGAGCAGCACAATTATGTAGTGTCCGATATTCAGGGCGATTATGCTTATCTTACACAGACAGACGCAGGCAGCGCCGAGCCTTTTCAGGTAGCGCTTGCCCTGCTTCCGGCGGAGACGGATATCGGGACGAAGCTTCGCGGATTTATGGGAATGTTTGAGGTAATTGATTAGTTCAGCTGCACAGTTTCGCGGACAGCTTTATTTGTCACAAAACTCCAAAACCCTGTCGTAGAAGTCTCCGGCTTCATCATAAGCGCCGTGACCGAGACCTTCATAAACATATATTTCGCTGTCGGCAATTCTTTTGCTCATTTCATAGGGTGCATCGTTTCCGACAGTCTTATCATTTTCTCCGGCTATTATCAGAGTCGGGCAGGTTATCTTTGACAGCTCATCGCGCGCATCAAATCCGAGTATTGCACAGGCGTTTTTCATAAAGCGGTCATAATCCGACGGTTTTGTAAGTCCGGCAAGAACAGGGAAGTACTTTCTGTTTTTTCGGAGATACTTTTCCGAATACATTTTTTCGGCGGTATCTTCCATTAATGCTCTGTGATCGCCGCGCTTTGCCATGTCTATCCAGCCGGAAACGGCGTTGTGGGCAACACTGTTTGCATAGGGAGCCGTAACTGCAAGTATCAGCTTTTTTACGATTTCCGGGTGATCTGCGGCAATGTATTGAGAGATCATTCCGCCCTGCGAGACGCCGAGAAGACAGAACTGCCCGATGCCGATTTTCTGCGCGGCAAGGAACTGATCGTGTGCCATGTCCCTTATTGTGTATCCTTCGGGCATTCTGTTCTTTCTGCTGAACATATATACCGTGTAGTCCCGGAAGAATTTCCTGTAGGGCAAAGAAAGTATCCATGCCTTGCCCTTAACAGTTGCAAGTCCGTCTGAAAGTCCCGGCAATACGATCAGACTTTTACTGCCGCTGCCGAATGAGACATAGTACATATCGGTATCGCCGATTTTCACACAACCATTTTTCCGCATAATATTCCTCATTCTCTGCTTTTTTTATAACGTTTAGCTGAATAAATTATATATTATTTCCCGCGAAATGTCAAGACAGACCGGTAGGTGATACCTCAATGTCAAGCTCACTTCCGTTCTATGAGCGGACATTATTTAAGGCAATAACGCGCAAACGGAAGTATTTAAGGTGGGTCTTTTATATCTTGTTATAGTTGACGCGCTCAAAAAAGTGCTTAAAAGGTGATGGATCAATCTTTTAAGCAGAATGATACATACTTACAGCACAGCGCTTTCATCAGAAAGCGGTGTTTTTAACGATAATATATGCAGTTTGATATTATATGATAAATAACGTTTATGATTGACTGAATCCGGAAAGTGTGATATAATGAGACAGGGGATTATCCGCAGCGAACCTTAATGCGGCAAAACCAATCCGGAATGGAGAGATACACAAAGCTGCATCAAAGCGATCCGGGAATTCTGTAAAAAACAGAGATATAAAGAAATGACATGCTATAATATCAGCAGAAGACAGATAATGCTATAAACCGGAATGAGGGAGTAAACTGTGAAAAACAACAATATATCTGCAATAATCTATGCGCTTGCGGCGGCAGTGTTCTATGCGGTCAATGTCCCGTGCTCAAAGCTGCTGCTCGGACATATACCGCCCACATTTATGGCGGGACTGCTGTATCTCGGTGCAGGACTCGGTGTTGGTGTGATGTATATGTTCCGCCGGAAAAAAGAAAAGACGGAGGAACGGCTGAACAAGAAGGATCTTCCATACACGGCAGGAATGGTGCTGCTCGACATTATCGCGCCGATATTGCTGATGATAGGTATTAACATCGGCACCTCCGCGAACGCGTCTCTGCTTGGCAACTTCGAGATAGTTGCTACCACTGTTATCGCATTGCTGCTCTTTAAAGAAAAGGTCAGCGGAAAGCTGTGGGCAGCAGTTGCGCTCATAACCGTTTCGAGCATGATACTCTCTTTCGGCGGCAGTGACAGCCTTTCGTTCTCGGCAGTTTCGCTGTTCGTACTCGGAGCCGCCGTATGCTGGGGACTTGAGAACAACTGCACACGTAGCATTTCGGAAAAGAGCACCTATCAGATCGTTACGATAAAAGGCTTCGG
>CAMOKN010000307.1 GCA_946617595.1 uncultured Clostridia bacterium | reverse complement strand
GGTCAGATAGTCAATTACGCCAATATTGCCGATCAGGTCGGCGTATCCGAGGTAACGATAAAGGAATGGATATCCATTCTGGAGAAAAGCGATATCATATATATCCTTAAGCCTTACACCGCAAGCGCCCTCAACAGAGCGATAAAAACTCCGAAACTATATTTCAGGGATACCGGACTTTGCAGCTATCTTACCCGGTGGCTTACTCCTGAAACACTTAAAAACGGAGCGATGGCGGGCGCGATGTTCGAGACCTTTGTCATAAACGAGATTTTGAAGTCATACACAAACGAAGGTCTTGACTATGATTTCGATGTTTTCTTCTACAACGGAAAAGATAAGAAGAAACGTAAAGCCGGCGGAGGATATGAAGAAGTAGACGGTGAGATCGACCTTATTATTCAAGAGGGAGACGTCCTCCACCCCGTAGAGATCAAGATGTCCACAATGCCCAGGGATGCTATGGCATCCGAATTTGATATCCTTGACGGCATTCCCGACAAGAAACGCGGTTTGGGAGCGATCATCTGTATGATCGACAGAAAGCTTTATCTTCGTGATAACTTACTAGCTTTACCTTTGTGGTATATATGATACGAGAATAATAATTGAACCGGCTGAGTATTGCTATGTTAGCCAACGGGAGCTGGATCACATTTATTATTGAAATTTGTTGAAAATCAATATGGACCCTCGCGACAATGCGGCTTATAATTGCTTGTACAAAATTGTTGTATATTAATGAAATATATTGAAGGCTGTCGAAGCGATCCGGGAGCTAAAGCTTATTAGAAAAATCGATATGAATTTATAGCTTGTCGCGTGTCACTTTCTGTGAAAATGATTTTGAGGGTAGTTTTTAATGCGGCGGTACTTCTGTGGTACTAAAATGAGTTTATCCTTTTCACACAGATCGGCATACCCTCCGAAGCCTTCCTGCTTGCCGTGGCGGCAAATCTGGTCACGGATTTCTATGATACCGGATATAATGTCATGGGAATACTTCTTGGAATGAGCGGTGAAGGACACAGACTCGGATATCTGAACAGATCTGTTCTGCTTAATAACAGAAAAGCGTAAAAAAATCGGAATGAAGCAAAGGAACAAAAATGGAAAAGAAACTGACTGAAATATTCAAATGGCTGCACCGTCACCCGGAGCTCGCTCTGAAAGAGTATAAAACGACCGAATTTTTGCGGAAAGCACTTCTCGATGCCGGAATACGTCTGCTTGACACAAAGACTGGGACAGGTCTGATCGCCGTTATCGGGAACGGAAAGCCTCCGGTTATCGCTCTGCGTGCCGATATAGATGCTCTGCCGATACAGGAGGATACCGCGCTTCCTTACGCCTCGGAAACGCCGGGAGTAATGCACGCCTGCGGTCATGATTTTCACGCGGCGTGTATGCTGGGTGCTGCAATGCTGTTGAAGGAACGGGAAGATAAATTGCCCGGTACGGTCAAGGTGATCTTCCAGCCCGCAGAGGAGACAGACAAAGGCGCGAATATAATGATAAAAACGGGTCTGCTGAACGATGTACGGTTATTTCTTGCGGGGCACACCTATCCGTGGTTCCCCGCGGGTACGATCGGCATACGGCAGGGCGCAGTAATGGCGTCTGCCGATCGTTTTTCTGTACGCATTACGGGAAAAGGTTGTCATGCAGCCGACCCCGACATGGGTATTGACCCGATACCTGCATTGGGTGCCGTCATCTCCGCTTTTCAGACCATAGTCAGCCGTCGGCTCGATCCGTTTGACGGGGCTGTGGTGTCGATCACGAGAGTGCAGTCGGGAAACACATGGAATGTGATACCCGAGACCGCCTTGATCGAGGGTACAGTCCGCGCTATGAAGGAGACTGTCCGCGGCGATATCCGTAACAGTCTGGAACATCTGGCAGTAAATACCGCAAAGGCTTACGGCTGTACGGCGAAATTTGAATATGAGAATGGTCCCGATGTTTTGTTCAACGATGCCGGGGTATGCGAAACTGCCGGGGCTATAGCCGGAGAAGTGGGATTAAAAGTCGAGGTAAATCCGCCCACAATGATCGCCGAGGATTTCAGCAGATATTTAAAGCTTGCCCCCGGAGCGTTATTCCGTATCGGAACGGGCGGCGGGTACGATAATCACCAACCGTTGTTTACCGCCGACCCCGCGGCTTTGCTGCCTGCCGCGAAATTCTTTGCCGCGTTGGCGGAGAAGGTAATGGTAAAAAAATGAAGATACTCTAAAAATACCTTTGCTTGTATTTTTCTTTGCTATCTCTTCAAGTGTTTTTTCGTCTATCTCGATTTCCGGAATTGTATTCGTTCCGAAAAAGCGCTTGACGCACGCTGGATGCCAACCGTTTATCTCATTGTTTTTCAGCGGTTTCCCGCAACAGCAGCAGTTCATATCTGTTCCTCCGAAATGCTGACATTCCCGATCCCGTCCTTGCATGCGACAAGCAGCAATCCAAAGCGATCTTTTGTGTCGATCTTCCAGTTTCGGCTTACAACACCAAGAAGCCAGCCTTCCGGGATCAGTCCGTCAAAGAACGGAAACAATGTGTTTGAGGTGTACGGATCACTTGACAAAGGAAGAGTCAGAGATACTGCCGATGCGTTTTCGGAACTCAGATAATCGTCATCATACGAGAACATATATCCCGAATCCGTTTCCGAGAGCACACCCGCAAAAGTGTTTCTCACATACACATAAGCTTTTCTGAATGCTTCCATTATTTACCGTCCTTTCTTCCCGGAACGGCAACAGCTCCGAACATCTCAAGAGCAGTATTTACCTTATCCATGCGCACAGTCTCTTTGCCTTGTTCGAGATCACGAACAAAGCGAAGCCCCAGTCCGGAGCGCATAGCAAATTCTTCCTGTGTAAGACCGGCTTCTTTTCTGCGTTTTTTTACGAATTCTGCAATAGGATTCATAGTTCTGTCCTCCCGATCAATTCTTTTTGATATATATTATATACCATAACGGGTATAATGTCAAGCATTATTTTTATAATTTATACCCGTTATGGTATATTATTGTATCGCTGAATATTATTATACCTTATCGGGTATAATGTGACCGACATCGAAGTCTTGCTTTTTTAAGTATCTATAAACACTGGTTTTACCTTGCCAAACAAATAGAGCCCTCACGGGCTGTTTTTCGTTATATCCTTGCCTTTACCGATAGATATAAATTGCTCGGGTGTAGGTGTCTTAGCATCATAAAAACAGTCTGTCAAGAAAAGTTTCGGCGCTTTTATGTACCGGAAAGGGTGACATATATTAAATAAATTCACAAAGACTTCTTGTCGTGCAGAATGACTTTTTTACATAAACGCCGCTATTGTTATTGACAAATCACTATATTTGTGATAATATATAAAGTAGTACTTTGGATTAGCCAAAAGAAATGTAGGTGATAGTGATGTATTCTATAAAACGCCATATAGCTCCGATCATAGAACGAAGAGCACAAAACAGTAAAGCGATACTTTTGACCGGCTCCCGTCAGGTGGGAAAGTCCACACTGTTCAAGCATCTTTTCAGAAATGTCAATCAAGTGACATTTGACGACGACCTTCTTCTTGCTCAGGCAACAGATGATGTCGGACTGTTTCTGATGAACAATCCCTCTCCGCTGATGATAGATGAAGTGCAGAAGTGTCCCTCTATCTTCAACAGATTGAAGATAGTGCTTGATAATACAGAGGAACACGGGAACTTTTTCCTTACAGGCTCTCAAAAGCATCAGCTTATGGAAGGAGTAAGCGAATCTCTTGCCGGACGTATATCCGTTGTGGAGCTTGACGGGCTTTCATTAAGGGAAATAAACGATGTTGACTTTAACAAGCATTTCGTACCCTCGGAAGAATATCTGAAAGAACGAGAGAAGACGCTGAAGAAATACGACGGGGATATCTGGTCAACTATCCACAGAGGAAGCTACCCGGAACTTTACGCAAATCCCGAGAAGGAATGGATAGACTACTACCAATCGTATGTTAAAACCTACCTTGAACGTGATGTCAACAAGCTTATTAAAGCTAAGAATCATCTGACTTTTGTGAAGTTTATGACAGCCGTTGCCGCAAGAACTGGTCAGATAGTCAATTACGCCAATATTGCCGATCAGGTCGGCGTATCCGAGGTAACGATAAAGGAATGGATATCCATTCTGGAGAAAAGCGATATCATATATATCCTTAAGCCTTACACCGCAAGCGCCCTCAACAGAGCG
>CAMOKN010000306.1 GCA_946617595.1 uncultured Clostridia bacterium | reverse complement strand
GCTTTTCTGCCCCGAAAGGTGACATACTTTTCCGAACTTTTTTCGGATTTTTCAAAAATTTGTAAAATATGTACAATTCCCGGAGCGACGCCTCATTATATTTCAGTAAAATCGTCCTGCATGATTTCGCTGTCCGAATCGACATGACCGCCTATCATATCTCTGCCGCGTACATAGTACTTGTCGCGCTGCTCCTTAACGGCGGCATCAAGCAGTCTCTTGACCTCTCTGGGCTTCTTTATCGAGATAAGCTTCTTCTCCGGGGTGTCGATATCCTTTGATGCGATATCAATAGTACCGCAGCCGAAGATACGCTGTCCGAGAGTGAAGGATATCTTCTTGTCGAAGATCCTGTAAAGCTCTATCTCATCTTCCTTTATGTTGAGCAGACCGATGCGGGTATAGAGCGTTGTGTCGGTAAGCACATATCTTGTGAATGATATGGGCATTCCGAGAATGCACTTTTTACCCGACCACAGCACATTGCCGTAGTCTGCTTTCAGTTTTTCCATATTCATTGGCTCAGCCTCCTTATGACAGCCGTTCACCGGCTCATTTTCCGCTGCGTTTGATTTTGTCTATGCTGTTTTTGATTTTTTCTTTCTTTTCTTCGAGTTCTTTCTTTTTCCGTGCTTTTTCGGCGGCATCCTTTTCGGCTTTCAGCCTGCGTTCCGCCTCATTTGCCTCAAAGAGCGATACAGGCTGGGCATCTTCCCCGGCGAATGATTCGATATCGGTATATTCGTCCGACCCGGCAGGAAGCCCCTTCTTCTCCAGTTTTTCGCTTATAAACGTGCGAACCGCGCTGTAAATAACCGCAAAAAGCGGGATACCGATTATGAGTCCCCAGAATCCGAATATACCCTGACCCACAAGGATCGCGAAGATTACCCAGAAGCTTGTAAGACCGGTGCTTTCTCCGAGTATGCGCGGGCTGATGACATTACCGTTGAGGTTCTGAATTATAACCACGATGATAGTGAATACAATGCACATTACCGGGTCTTCCATAAATATGAGGAAAAGACACGGAACGATACCGATAAACGGTCCGAAATAGGGGATTATGTTGGTGATCCCCATTATTACCGATACCAGCAGGGAGAACGGCACTCCGGCAAGCGTGGTCACTATGAAGGTAAAACAGCCGACTACGAACGAGTCGATAATAGTACCCGTAATGAAGTTTCCGAAAGACTTGTGGATCTTGCGGACAGATGAGATGAACTTGTTCGCTCTGCCGATGCCTGTGATGGCGTAGATGACCTTCTTTGCCTGCGCGGCGAAGAGTTCTTTGCTGTAAAGGCAGTAGATAGCAACTACCATTCCGAAGATTATGTTCATTATGAGCCCGACGATACCGGCGATGCTGTTTGTCACAAAGCTCAGGTAGTCGCCCATCTGCGGGAGTATCTGTGTGGTAAGGAAGTTGCGGAGCGTTGTTCCGGCATTGTTGATGACATCGGTGAGTTCGTCCTTGATATCCGGATAGTTGGTGAATGCCTCCGCTATCCAGCTGTTCAGGTTCTGAAGGTAAGTCGGGATATTATCGACCAGCATGGATATGGTATTTGTGAGCTGAGGTACGATCGCTACTCCGATACCCACAAGTATGCCGACTATAAGGATAAATGTGAGGAGTATGCTGCATATTCTTGCGGGCTTGTTCTTGACATAGACTTTAAGGTGCGCGTATTTTCCCTCGTTGTCCGAATGGGCTTCTTCGTAATGCGCGCCGTACTTGTGGAACATTTTCCCGAAGACGCGTTTCTCGAATGTTTCTACGATCGGAGCGAGCAGGTAAGCAATAATGAAGCCGTAAATTATCGGACTGATAACGGCAGCGAACTTTCCCAGACCGTTCGCGATATTTTCTATATTTACAAGCGTCATCAGCACGAGCATCGAAGCGATTATCACTATAAAAGCGGTGATGCCCCAGCCGAGATAGTGCTTGTTCCATTTATAGAATTTCATATATTCCTCCGAAAGTCATAGGCAAAGGCGCAGAAAAAGCGTCAGCCGCCTTTTTGCGGAACTGCCTATACATAATAGTATTATACAACCTATATAACGAATTGTCAAGCATTGTGCATATAAAATACTTGTAAAATTACAATAAAAAACAGTATTTTGACAGATATATAGTACATATCTCTGCCAAACCGTACATATATTGTATGGGGTGATAGCTTTGTCCGCTAACAGACAGTTGAATGATGCAATAAAAAGGACCGGCGCGTATTTATTTGCGGCGGTGTGCGGAATATTGGTCTCTGGAGCGTTTCTTGCGCTTTTTTCCGGGGTCATGTATGTTCTTTCCCTGCCGCCGGAGACGGCAGGAGCGATGTCTCTGATATCCCTTGCGGCAGGCTGTGTATGTGCGGGGTATGTGTGCGGCGCGATCAAGCAGCGCAAGGGGCTGCGGGCGGGACTGATATGCGCCGCGCTCATCTCCGCTATTGCGCTGCTCGTGTCGGCGCTTTCCGGGAACCTTACCGGCTCTTCCGCGGCTGCCCGGCTTATCACTGCGGCGGTTGCTTCCTGCGCCGGATCGATCTATGCCGTAAACCGTACAAGGCGCTGACGCGCTGTCTTTGCAGACGGCACAAGGGCTGCGCGCCCTTGACCTGCGGCAGCGTGACGCTGCACCCGATCCGTGTTTGAATTAAACGGGAGATCATAGTTAAGAATTGCGGCACACCTCACGTATCAGGCTGTATATTCAGAATATATTGGCGAGCGACAGTGCCCGGCTCTTTTCGTAAATATCGAGCAGCATCAGCGTTTCCTCGCATTCCTCCGTGATGTCGCCGTCTCCGGTGCGCAGTTCCGCGATTATATGGACAAGGGACTCGGATATCTCAAAGGCACATTCGTTGTTCGTTAGGAAGATGTTGTTTGCGCAGAACGCTTCCCATTCCGCAGAGACAGCTTCGGCTTCTCCGACAAGCTCCGCTCTGTCCGATGTTCCGGTCATACCGCTCAGCCGGACAAGCTTTTCCGAAGTCCGTGCCGTTACGCTCTCTGTATATGCCGAGATGAGAATGCCCCCGGTTATCATCGCCGCGATCAGCAGCCCGCATATCACCAGACGCTTCAAGCTTTCTCCTCCTTTCCCGTTTCACGCCGTATCACGGTGCATTTCCCGTCTCTTCCGAGGGTCATCAGAAATACACTGTCCTTTTCCGTGCCGTGGCTTGTGAGCAGTTCTTTCAGCCGCTTCTCGTCCAGTCCGCAGGCTTCCATTCCGTCCGGCTCGGTTATGCCGTCCTTAACCACAACGCAGGGCGGATCGGTGTTCCCGTCCGTCTTTTTAAAGAAGTTGATCTTTCCGGTAGTCTCGACGATAGCGTAGCGCACCTCGGAAATGTCGAAAATGCTCTCGGCGCGCATTGCCTCCAGCACATCGTCTATCGTGTAGCGCAGCTTTTCAAGCTCTTTCCTGTCGATGATGCCCTCGGAGATTATTATTTTCGGGGAGCCGGTGACAGCGCGGCGGAATTTCGGACTTTTGAGCATTATCACCGACATCAGCACATCTATGCACACGATCATCAGCACCGGAACAATACCTATCAGCATGGGTATGGTGGGATCCTCTATCGAAAGCGTTGCGATATTGGATATAAGTATAGTCGTAACAAGCTCGCTGGGCTGAAGCTCACCGAGCTGTTTTTTTCCCATGAGCCTTATCGCCGCGATTATCACTGTGTAAAGTATCACAGTCCTTATCATTATTATCAGCATATTCCCTTCACCTCACTTTTATTTTCCGCTTTTTTGTAATAATTTATGCACCGCGGCACAAAATATCATAACAACAGAATCGTACAAGCTGCGCAGCGCTTTCACGGTGCAAGGACAGCAACTTGACAAGAGACTTCAAAGAGCACTTTACCGGCAATCTGTTAAGGATCTTTTCAAGTTCCGTGTTACGGTCATTTCGCCGCGGGGCGT
>CAMOKN010000305.1 GCA_946617595.1 uncultured Clostridia bacterium | reverse complement strand
GTTCCGTTTTAACGGGATTTGCTTTTGCTGCTTTTCACATTGAAAAGCAGCGGGGTTTGGGGCGGCGCCCCAAGATCTCAAGCGCAGCGGCAGTCTGTGTCTCTCAAGCGCAGCGGCGGTCTGTGCCTCTCAAGCGCAGCGGCAGTCTGTGTCTCTCAAGCGCAGCGGCGGTCTGTGTCTCTCAAGCGCAGCGGCAGTCTGTGCCTCTCAAGCGCAGCGGCGGTCTGTGCCTCTCAAGCGCAGCGGCGGTCTGTGCCTCTCAAGTGCAGCGGCGGTCTGTATTTCTCGAAATTATCAAGGAGACGCAAAATGGAAAATTTTCTTACGGGGAAGAAACACATACATTTTATCGGCATAGGGGGGAGCGGAATGTACCCGCTTGCGCAGATACTGCACAAGCAGGGGTACTATCTTACCGGCTCTGACAACAACGAGACGGAGACTCTGAAGGCAGTGCGGAATATGGGGATCCCCGTGTATATGGGGCAGCGCGCCGAAAATATAGAGGGTGCGGATCTTATAGTCCACACGGCTGCGATAATGGCGGACAATCCGGAGCTTATTGCCGCAAAGTCAAGCGGCGTACCGGTCATAGAGCGCTCGGTGCTTCTCGGACTCATCACGAGTATGTATGATAATGCCGTCTGCGTATGCGGAACTCACGGAAAGACCACTACTACCTCAATGCTCACACATATATTCCTTGCGGACGGAAACGATCTTTCGGCAGTTATAGGCGGAAAGCTGAAAGCCATAGGCGGCAGCGGACTCTGCGGGACGAGCGATACTATGGTCTGTGAGGCGTGTGAGTTTGTAGATACATTCTTAAAGCTATATCCCGATACAGCCGTTGTACTGAATATCGACTGCGACCACCTTGATTATTTCAAGACAATGGAGAATATGAAGCGCTCATTCACGAAATTCTGTGAAATGACCACAAAACTGATAGTATATAACGGGGACGACGCGAACACTGTCGAAGCCGTGAATGCCGCAGATAAGAAAGCGCGTACCGTCACATTCGGCTGGAGCGGGACAAACGACTATTATCCGCAGAATATTGTAAAGAAAAACGATTTCCACACAGAGTTCGATCTCTGTAAAAACGGACAGCTGCTCGGAACTGCGGCAATACACGTTCCCGGAAAGCACAATATCCTGAATGCTGTAGCTGCCGGGGCTGCCGCGCTTGAAAACGGGTGCAGGTTTGATTCATTTGTAAAGGGACTTGACGAGTTTCACGGCGCGGTGAGACGCTTCGAGAAGCTTGCGGAAATAAACGGCATCGTGTTTGTTGATGACTATGCGCATCACCCTACAGAAGTGCGTTCGCTGCTCGAAACAGCGAAGGGAATGGATTTCAAGCGTGTATGGGCAGTTCATCAGCCGTTCACTTATTCAAGAACAGCGACGCTGCTGAATGAATTTGCGGACGCTCTGAAGATCGCCGACAAGGTGGTACTTACCGAAATAATGGGAAGCCGCGAAAAGAACACCTATAACATCTATTCAAAGGATCTTGCTGAGAAGATCGACGGTGCTGTATGGTTCCCAACATTTGAGGAAGTTGCTGATTATGTCGTAAATAATGCGGAAAGCGGTGATCTTGTCATCACCTTCGGCTGCGGCGATGTATATAAAGTCGGTTATCTGATGATCGAAAAACTCAGCTCATAGGAGTTGTCATGATCCCACAGAAATTTAAGGCACGGGCAATATTTTGCCCGTGCCTTCAGTCTGTCGAAAAAGGAACTTTTTCGACAGATGTCTTCGCAGACGGCGCTGGGGCTCTGCCCCCGTCCCCGGCAGGGCTCTGCCCTGCACCTGCTGGGGCTCTGCCCCCGTCCCCGCTACTTTTCAATGTGAAAAGTAGCAAAAGCAAATCCCGCTCCGCGGAACTTGAAAAGTCACTTCACAGTTTATGCAGATACTTTTTGCATATAGTAAGGACAATACCGTACGTTCTTTACGCGGTATTGCCTTAAAATGGCTTTATTGACAGACAGAAGGCACGGGCAATATTTTGCCCGTGCCTTCCGTTTTTATTACGGCTGTGTTCAGCGTCTTCTTCTGTCTATCTCATCTTCATTCTGCTTTTTGGTGAGATATGCAACAACTGCCGCACCGCCTGCTATCGCGCTTGCTGCCGCAAAAGCGTCCGCGCCGGTAGAGGGGTTTGCGTCTGCACCCTTGTCATAATACTGCTGTTCTTCCTTGATCCTTTCAAGATCCTCGTCGTCCTTGCCCATATCGGCATCATCACCGATATCGTCTTCGTCGGTGATCTCCGCAAGATCGTTCGCTGCGGTAGGATCGTTGTCGTTTACAACAGTATCGTCTTCGTCGGGATCACCGCCGGTGATCTGCTGTACCGCGTCTCCGGCACCGTCAAGAACATCTGATGCGGCATTTCCGATGCCGTCAGCAACCTCTCCTATGCCCTCGCCTACGTTTTCAACTACATTTCCGGCACCCTCTCCGATGTCCTCCGCCGCACTCTGGGCGTATGCGCCGAAGCACAGCATCGAAGACATCAGTACGGAAGCGGCTGCCGCTGTTATTATTTTCTTCATGATGAATTCCTCCGTTCGTATGTCATACGGCAGCGCTTCCGGAATCTCCGGCGGCTTGCCGTAAATCGTCATTTTCCGTTCGTCCGGCATTTATCTGCCTGAACACCGTTATTTTCTGCATTCCGGCTCAGTTTATTAATGGAAAGATATTACAGCCGCCTGATGCAAAAAATATTAAAAAAATGCATAAAACTACTTGAAATTTCGCAGATTTGTGATAAAATATATTATGTGTATTTATATGTGATAGTTTTCACATTGTAAAGAGATAAATTTATGAAACAGAAAGGTGCTTAAAATTGTTATATTACCTTTCCGATATATGGAATGCGCTGATAAATGTTTTCAGATCAATAACATTTATCGATATTCTTGATATTATCCTGCTTGCTATAATACTGTACTGGGTAATAAAGCTTGTGCGCGAGACCAGAGCCGAACAGCTGATAAAAGGACTTGTCCTGCTTGCGGCACTTCTGTTTATACTTAATCAGTTTGAATTCAAGGCTATGCGGGTCATAAGCGATATGATAATGAACGGCGGACTTATCGCACTGATAGTCATGTTTCAGCCGGAGCTCAGGCGTGCGCTCGAAAAGGTCGGACGTTCTAAGGTCATGAAGCCTATACTCCTTTTCGATACCACAATGCCGGAAGTCCAGGACAAAGAGACACGAGCGGTAGAGCAGATCTCACTCGCCTGCGAAAAGCTTTCAAGGACCGCTACCGGTGCGCTTATCGTTATCGAGCGGCAGACAAAGCTCGGTGAGCAGATCGAGACCGGTACTATCATAAATGCAATACCAAGTGAGGAACTTTTCAGAAATATCTTCTTCCCGAATACTCCGCTGCATGACGGCGCAGTTATCATAAGAGATGCAATGGTTTATGCGGCAGGCTGCTTCCTGCCAAAACCGGCAAGAGATGTGCTTATAAACAAGGAGCTCGGTTCAAGACACAGAGCCGCTATAGGAATGAGCGAGGTATCAGATGCTATCATAATCGTAGTATCCGAGGAGACCGGTATGATCTCTATTGCAGAGAACGGTCAGCTTGAGCGCGGATTCGACCGTGAAAAACTTTATAATTATCTGAAAATGAAGCTTTTACCCGATCCTGTAGATGCCAAAAAGATGAAGGAAAAGAAAAAAAGCTCATCGAACCGCAGCAGGAAAGGCGGTGACAAGAAATGAGCAACGTGTTCAAGAAATTTGCAAAAGGCTTTACAAATAACCTGAAAACAATAATTCAGGCACTGATATTCTCTGTTGTTATCTGGCTGTTCATTTCCATACAGATATTCCCTGACATTACGATGCATATTGTGGATATTCCGGTGGGATATGAGCTTCCGTCGCTTATGGTCGATGAAAGCCTGTATGTTGAAAAGATCGATACATCGAATGTTGCCGTCCGCATAGAAGGAAAGCGCTATGATATAAGTGATATAACCAACAATGATTTTACCGCGACCTGCGATCTTTCGGGCATATATGAGTCGGGAGAGCATCAGGTCCCGATAATAGTAACGCTCAACGATCAGAGCAAAAAATGTACTATTCTTACGACCGACCTCAAAGCAACTGTAAAAGTCGTCAAGGTAATAACCAGAGTTATAGATGTTGTTCCCAACACAAGCGAAATAGAGATCGCCGACGGAATGCAGATAGAGGGAGAAATCACCGTAGAACCGTCTCTTATCACTATCTATGGTGAAGAATCGCTTGTAAATGCGGTAGAGAGCGTTGAAGCGTCGGCGATATATGACGGCGTACTTGACCATACGGCTGCAATAAGCGCAGAGCCTGTATTCTACAATAAGTACGGCGCAAAGATCGCCTCTCCGGCATTCAATTATACTGTTGATCCGTTTACCGTGACAGTTCCGGTATATAAGGTCAAGACTATACCGATACAGGTGAAATTCACCGGCTCAAAGAATTCATACGGATTCACTGCTGAAGATCTGAGATACGAAATGTCGATAAACGAGATAACTTTAGCATCTCCCGACAGTTCGATCGACAATCTTGACGCGATAGATATAGGAGAGATCTCACTGAGTTCACTTACGCTGAAGGATCTTCAGGGCGGAGTTACACTGCCGGTTGAGCTTCCGGAAGGCTACAAGAACATTTCGGGGAACCGTTCTATCACTGTAAGCTTCCCGCAGGCGGACGATTTCGGTCAGCTCGGCTTCACCGTACCTTCCGACAACTTCACGATAATAAATCCGCCGAATAATTATAACGTCAAAGTCCTCACAAATGAAATGACGGTAAATGTAGTGGGATATTCGGACTACATTCAGGAAATGACATCATCTGATATTTACGCTACCATTAATCTTCTCGGAATGGAACTCAGCGAGGGGACCAAGAGCGTGACCGTCACATTCCGGCTGACCGGAGCTAATGTGCGTGCATGGGTCACCGGCGAGGAATATAAGGTCGATCTTCTCATAACCGATGTCGAAGACACATCAGGCAGTGAGTAAGCCTTATAATCCGTGACAAGAAAAAACTGAAAGCACAGAGCAATTGAAAAGCTCTGTGCTTTCTTATGGGAACCTCTAAAAACCCATTTGAGAGAAAAAGAACTGCTTGCACCAACTGCTTCGTCAAGTCTCCTCACCTTGCGTCAGCAAGCTTTCGGAGCCTTTCCTTGCATTTGGCGCAATCATCTCATTTTCTCTATTCAAAGCGGTTTTTAGAGGTACCCATCAGATCATTAAAGCCCGTACAGACACACTATCAAGGTGTATCTGCCCGGGCTGTATTTCTTCAGCCGCTGAAGATACACAGGTTACAGATCGTAACTGCTGCACACAGAATTGTTACCGCTTTGTAAACTGATTGTAACCGGATAGATGTTGAATACGAATGAAAAAAATGTTATAATCAGTACATAGAAAGTGCAACCTTTTTGCTTCGTGCAAAGTGTTTTATACAGATCTGTCATTCGGAAAGAGGGGAACAAAACTATGAAAAAGAAACTTACCGCAGCATTGCTCATCTCAGCACTCGTATTCTCAGCCGCATCGTGCGGCGCATCATCATCTGGAAGGACACCTGTAACGACCGCGGCACCCTCAGATGAACGCGGTGCCATTGAAGCGGCTCCTTCTGCGGGAGCCGAAAGCGAAGGAAGAAGCGATTCCGCAAAATCAGACGGTTACAGAGAAGAATATATAGGAGACAGCGAATCCGCGTCGTATGACATATCATACAGTCCCGACGACTATTCGTGGAGCGACGACTACTCTGTCCCCGAAAGCTACGATGAACGAAGAGGTTCATCACAGGCGCGTGCAGGACTTCTCACCGGCGGTGAATGGCGTGACAACAGCAATTTCATATACTGGCGCTCACTTTTCAGGCAGAGAAGCGACTGGAAAGAATTGCCCGAATACTGGAAGCTCAATACGACTGAGCGCGTATTCGTGCGAGTCTCGTCTTCCGGTTCACCTGCCTGCGGACTTACGGTAAAATTAGCGTCCGGAAATACGCTGCTCTGGCAGACAGTTACCGACAGCAGAGGAGAAGCGTTCCTGTTCCCCGGGATAAAGCCCTCCGACAACCATGTACCCGATAAAATAATCGTGGAGACAGCCGAGGGAAAAGCCGTCACTCAGGATATCCCGGCAGATTATATGGGATCGGACACCGCAATAGAAATATCAATGCCCGAACCTGCCGCTATGCGCACCGAACTTGATCTTATGTTCATGATCGACACGACCGGCTCTATGGGTGACGAGCTGAAATATCTCCAGACCGAGCTTTCAAACGTTATTGACACGGTAAAGAATGAAACCGGCGCTGATGTTCAGCTGAGCGTGAATTTCTACCGTGACAAAGGGGATTCGTATGTAGTACGCGACTTCGGATTTACAAAGAACATCAGCATAGCTATAGAGCATCTCGAAGATCAGACAGCTTCCGGCGGCGGAGATTACCCCGAAGCGGTGACAGCGGCTCTGACTAACGGCATCGCAGATCACGACTGGCGCAGTAACAGCGAAAAGCTGATGTTCCTCGTGCTTGACGCGCCGCCGCATCACGATGAAAGCATTTCAGGACTTGAAAACATAATACGTACCGCAGCGGAAAAGGGTATCAGGATAATTCCCGTTGCGTCGAGCGGAGTTGACACGGATACAGAATTTCTGTGCCGTTCAATGTCGATCGCGACAGGAGGGACTTACACATTCCTCACCGACGACAGCGGTATAGGTTATTCACACCTTGAACCCACTATCGGCAGCTATACGGTCGAAAAGCTGAACGATATGCTTGTACGGATAATAAATGAATATTTTTCGCAGGAACCGAGACAGTACAACACCCAGTCTCCTGCCGGTCAGCAGACCAATGATCCCGGGCATAGCAGCAAATACCGCACAACATGGTTCAAGACTAACGATTACTACAGCGGAGAGGGATCCTACGGCACAAAGATAATATGGACAGAAGGCGGATTGCAGCACTTCTTCGAGGATTACGGCTATATTCGTGAACTTGAAGATTTTGCGAAAGATGTTGACTTCGATCATAATGTTATTGCGGTAAATATAGAGCTGCTCACTTCCGGCAGCATAGATATGGGAAATGACGGAGCAGTTGTCAGTATAAAGGACGGAAAGCCCGTATTTGAATACGAACTGTATATTCCGGAATACGGCGATGACAGTATCGCGGCAATGTTCGTAGCTGCTGAGATACCGGAAGATATGACAGACGATCCGTTCACCGAAGAGCAGCTCACAGCTATGGAAAAAACGGATTCAGCAATATCAGATATTTTGCATGAAACGGAGAATATGTCTGCCGATGAAAGAGCAGATATAGTAGAACACAAACTTTACGAGCTTGCCGGACAGGGTCTTATATATGAAAATTCCATATATTTCAATGGAGAAATGTTCTCGTTTGAGTACAGACTTCCCGGAGTTTATGCAAGCATCAGTGGCGGCGTTCAGATCAAACCTTTCGATACATATATGAACTGAATCACAAAGAGGCACAGAGCCTGATACTCTGTGCCTCATTTTTTCAAAAACATTTGAACTGTGAAGTATCTTTTCAAGTTCCGCGGAGCGGGATTTGCTTTTGCTACTTTTCACATTGAAAAGTAGCGGGGACGGGGGCAGCGCCCCAGCGGGTGCAGGGCGGAACCCTGCCGGGGACGGGGGCGGAGCCCCAGCGGGTGCAGGGCGGAGCCCGCCGGGGACGGGGTCGCTGCATGATGCAGCGATTGATTGCCCAAGAGCGCGCACGACGCGCGCATATAAGGCAATCAAAGCGGCCCCCCAGCGGGTGGTGCAGGGCGGAACCCTGCCGGGGACGGGGCGGCCCCCCCAGCGGACTCATCTTTTTTCGCCTGTTGTATATTTTGTATGCACCTCATCGAGATGTCGGCGGCTGATAGGGATATTTGCACCGTTTGACATTATCACGCTCGAAGTCCGCATGGATTTTATCCGGCTTATATTAACAATAAACGATTTATGGGTCTGCACGAAGGTTCCGGAATCGAGCAGAGGAGCGAAGAATTTCTCGAAGGAGATATTGCGGCGGGTGCCGTTCATGACAGTTCCGTCCTTCATTACATATTTCATGCTGCGGACGTTGTTCTCTATGTAGATCACATCATCGGCACTGACATTTGCGACCGAGCCGGAGCTGCGCACACTGATGACATTCTTCGGTATCGCGCGGTGAACGATACACGAAAACTCAAGAGCAGATGCAAGCTCTTCATAATCTATAGGTTTAAGAAGATATCTGAGTGCTCCCACAGAATATGCGTCAAGAGCATGATTCTTTGAGCGCGTTACATATATGATCGGTGCGTTTCGTGAACGCTGATGCAGATATCTGCCGAGATCGACACCGTGATTTGCGATCTCAATAATGAATATTCCGAAATCCATACCCGAAGTAATGCTGCGTTTCAGCTCTTCGGGGTCTGTGAAAGCCGTCAGCTCAAACTCATATCCTGAGTCATCAGCCCAGTTTCTGACCATTCCTTCAAGTATTCTGATATATTTTTTGTCACCGTCGCAGATCGCTGCGTAGATCGTATCGCTCAAATCCGCACCTCCGTTCTTTGTGTCTTTTTAGGGAACCTCTAAAAACCCATTTGAGAGAAAACGAGTCATCCGCGTCGAATATTTCGTCAAGTCTCCTCACCTTGCGTGGTCTCCCCGGCAGCGGGGAGGTGTCGAGCTTGCGAGACAGAGGGTGTCTCCCCCGCT
>CAMOKN010000304.1 GCA_946617595.1 uncultured Clostridia bacterium | reverse complement strand
CCCGGTTAGGAGGTTTGACGCAGTAGACGGTCACGGCAGGAAGCCGTGGTATTGCCGCCAAAAGCGCGCAGGACGCGCGCATACAAAGCGGCATAAAGTGGATAGCTCTTTTTCTCTCAAATTGGGTTTTTAGAGGTTCCCATAAGAGTACCCCTGAAAAACGTTTTCCCTCAGATGGAGTTTCAGCCGTTCCCATTAGTCTCCTTGTCCGGCAGAAGGAATAATTCTGTATTCATAGTACAGAATAATCATAAAGAGGTGATAATGTGAAAAAAGAAAAAAAGTTCCGCGGGTCACATAATGAGTTCCCTCTGCGTGACGATATGACACTTACCGGAGCTGTCAGCTCCACAGACTGCACCGGACTTGTTCAGACCGGAAGCGTTGATTCAAAAGAAGAATTTGACCGCAGTCTCGAAATATATCCTCACGCGGTTCCGAAGGACCGCAGACACAAATGATATCAGATCCGCCGTGCCTCAGATCGGTATGGCGGACTGATTTATGGGTACCTCTATGTCAAATCTGTCAAGAAACCATATATTTTTCGCTTCAAATACCTTGCCGTCAAGGTATGAAAGGATCCCGGCATCGGTGGTAAATTCAAATCTCAGCTTATAGCTGTACAGCGCCTGATATTTATAGGATTTTTCTTTGTTTACGCGGTTTGAACCGTACTTTCCGTCACCGAGGAGCGGGTGTCCGATATAAGCCATGTGTGCGCGTATCTGATGAGTGCGTCCGGTGACAAGATCCACTTCAAGCAGCGCATCTCCTTCACCGTTCACCGACAGCACTCGGTATTTCGTTACAGCTGTGCGGTTTTGGGGTGTCTTCCTGTCGGACATTATCACGCGGTTCTCTTTACTGTCCTTGTAAAGATAAGCGGTGAGGGTGTCCTCTTTTTTGGGGGGAACTCCGCTCACTGCGCACAGATAAAGCTTTGTGAGCTCCCTGTCGCGTATCTTCTGGTTCATAATACGCAGACTTTCGGCGTTTTTGGCAGCGATCACTATCCCACCGGTATTGCGGTCAATTCGGTTGCATAGCGCCGGAGCAAAGCACATCTCGTCATCGGGCTTATATTCGCCCTTGTCATAAAGATAGCGTTTTATCCTGCCTATAAGGGTATCTCCGCTGCCGCCGTCGTCCTCATGTACCAGAAGCCCCGGCTGTTTATCGGCGAGCAGGATATTTTCGTCCTCGTATATGACAGTGACTTCTCCGGCGGCTGAAGTTATATCGTCCGACGGGATTTTACGCTCAAGCAGCTCGTCACGTACATACAGCGATATTTCGTCTCCCTCACAGAGCTTATAAGCAGGCTCTGTGCGTTTTCCGCAGACTTTTATATCCTTTTTGCGTATGAGCCTGCATATCTGCCCCTGTGAAAGTGAGGGAAATGATTTCAGAAGGAACCGGTCTATGCGCTGACCTGCCGAATTTTTTCCGACGGTGATCTTCTGCATCAGCGCATTATCCTTGTAAATCCGAAGCTCTCAAAATGCCCGACAGCCTCGGACATGAATTCGTTTGAATTTGCACAGCTCTCACTTACGGAAGGAAGCTTTGCGACTGCGTTTTCCCATTTATCGGCTGTTTCCGGGTCGTCCGGCGCGGTGAACCACAGTTCATTGCGCCATGTCCCGAACTGTAAGCATACTATATATGGCTTGTTCATTGAATTTACCTCCATGTATTATGCACACGTGAATTATCTGCGCATATAATATAATGTGTTCTCCCGCCGGGCAGACGGGAAAACACATAAACAGACCGGTGAAATTGTTACTTGACCGCAACGATGTTCATAGTGAGCTTTCCGTTGCTGTCAATAGTGATGATACCGTATGAAGGCTTGTTCTTTCCTCTCGGCGAATCTATTGCACCGGGATTCATTATGTAAACGCCGTCGATGCACTCGGTACGGTACATATGGGTATGGCCGTAAAGAGCCACCTTGCAGCCGCGGTGCTTTGCTTCATTTATAAGTGGGTCGAGGCTTCCCTGTACATTATGTTCATGACCATGGATACAGAGGATCTTGTAGCCGGCAGCCTCCACAACTTCGAGCATCTTATGTTCGCCGTAATCACATTCTCCGCCGACATAATAGAACTTCATATCGGGGTATTCTCTCTGCACATCGGCAAACTCATGTTCACCGTCACCGAGGTGGATTATCATGTCCGCATCGAGATTTTTTTCGACAACGGCTTTATACTTGTGATAATCCTTATTTGTGTCCGAAACTACAATGATCTTCATTTTGACCTCCTGTTCTGCCATATTAAGGCAAGCCCAACTCATTCTGTTTTACATTATAGCATAATTTTACAGTCAAGTCAAATTATTTTTAAAAAAAATTTGCTTTTTTGTAAAAAATTTTTTTCAGTTTTACGAAATGCGATGTCAACAGGTGCGGTGGAATATTCGCAGCACCCGCGGCATATCTTTTGAAAGGGAGGAATATCCTATGAGCATAAATATCGACAGTCTGATAAAAGCGGCAAGCGCAAAGCTCGGAATGAGTGAAGAACAGCTGCGCAGAGCGGTACAGAACGGTGATACCGAAACGGTAAAGCAGCATCTCGGTGCGGCAGAAAGGGAGAAGCTCGACAAAGCCATGAACGACCGACGTGTGACCGAAGAGCTGAAAAACAAGCTGCGGCGCTGAGTTACGGGATCTCCCTGTACTTTTCGGAGAGAGGTGAGCGTTATGGCCGATATCAATGATCTCTCCGGGCTTCTGAGCGGTCTTCTGTCCGGAAACAGCGGCAACGGCACAGACGGCGGCGAACACGATAACAGCAGCGACGGTGACGGCATATTCGGAGATATCGACCCCGAGATGCTGCTGAAGTTGTTCGATATAGTATCAAAAATGAGTGAGAACGACAAGAATACCGCGCTGCTCACAGCTCTTCGCCCTCATCTGAGGGAAGAGAACCGCCTGAAGCTCGACCGTGCCGCAAGACTGATGAAGCTTATGAGCATTATCCCATTGCTGCGGGAAAGCGGCATTGCGGACGAATTTTTCAAATAACAGACGGAGGTCACAGATATGGAATGGAAGAAAGAAACAATGAGTGAGCCGGAGCTCGAGCGCCGCCAGCAGGAATATCTCAGAGCCGCAATGAGTATGATGAAGCGTTCTCACGCCGCGGCACCCGAAAGTAAGACAGAAGCCGCCGGACCCGCAGCGGACCCTGATCCTGAATCTCAGGTATCAGAAATAACAGAGACAGCACTTGAAGCCGGAACCGCCGCTTCTCCCGAAGCAAATACGGCGTATGTGCCGGAAGAAACCGCTCACGGGTCCGGCGAACCGGAGATCTCCGCAGCCGAAGCGGCAGAAGCAGAGATCACAGCAGCAGAGACTGTGCTGACCGCAGAAGCCCCGTCCGATGAACCGGAAGAAAAACAGATGCAGGAAAAAAATGACAGCGCCGAAAATTTCGGTGTATATACCGCAGATGAGCTTATGAGCGGAAAACATGATGACGAGGGATTGAAAAAGGCGGCGGAGATACTTGAGGAAATGACCCGTAATGCCGAGATGATGAAAAAGCTTGTGAACGAGCAGGAGGACGGCGAGCCCGGAACTACCGACTTTCCGGATTTTTCGTATGATCCCGGCGAAGAAGATGACGGGATATTTCGGGAAGACGAAACGCCGGAAAACGACCAGCCGCAGGAAGAAAATGAATAGCCCCGGTATTCACGGGAATATCATGTATGACAGCGACACCCTGCTGATACTGGCGCTCGCATACATACTGTATAAGCAGAGTGCCGACCGTACGCTGATACTTGCCCTGCTGTCAGTGCTTATCTGAAAAGCCGCATATTTCCGTCAGATACGCATATACTATGACTGCGCCGTTAAGGGCGTATATTGCGAACAGCTCCGGTATTCAGGAGCACGGAGGTACAAAATGGGCAAGAACAAGAAAAACAAGCAGCAGAACGTTACCGATAAGGAAAACGGCAGAAAAGAAAGCTGCTGACAGACGGTAAAAACGCCTTCTCCCTCTTTTATGAGGCAAGAGGGCGTTTTTTCTTGACAAAACTATATAATAAGGTGTATAATAATATAATATCATGAATACAGGAATAAGATACAAAAAGGATAACCGATGAATATTGAGATAAACGGCATACTTACAAACTATATCGACAAGGGAGAGGGCAGCGCAGTTATCGTTCTCCAGGGCTGGGGAACAAGCGTTGAGCTTTACAGCGCTGTCATTGATAAGATCGCTGAAAAATACCGTGTGCTTGCACCCAATCTTCCGGGATTCGGCTCTACTCCCGAACCGCCGGAGGCGTGGCACGTTGACGACTACGCGGATTTCGTGCTTGGATTTCTCGGAAAGCTGGGCATAACCGAATGCATCATCTTCGCACACAGCTTCGGAGGGCGCGTAACGCTCAAATTAACGGGACGCAGCGATCTTCCGGTAAAGATCACGAAAATAATACTTACCGGTGCTGCGGGGATAAGGCATGAGCCGTCCGAACAGGCAAAAAAGAAAGCCGCGGCATACCGGCGCGGAAAGAAGATCTTATCCACAAAGCCTATGCAGGCGCTGTTCCCGAACGCGCTTGAAAACCTGCGCAGCAAGCATGGCTCTGCCGATTACAGGGCAGCTTCGCCGATGATGCGGCAGGTTCTTGTAAATACCGTAAATGAGGACTTGTCCGCACTGCTTCCGAAATGCACACCCGAAACACTTCTTATATGGGGCGCAGAAGATGACGCGGCTCCCCTCGAAGACGGGCAGCGCATGGAAAAGGAAATGCCCGATGCGGGGCTTGTCACTCTCGAAGGTGCCGGACATTTCGCCTTCATCGAGCAACAGTTCACATTTCTTCGCGTTATCTCATCATTCCTCGGAATAGAATACTGACAGAAGGACATATATCTATGACAGCTATTGTTCACATCTTGTTTTATGCGGCACTCCTCATATATTTCACGGTAAACTTCGTTCATTTCATGCATATGTTCCAGCTGAACTCATACAGCGCACACGAGCAGTTTGAATGGTGGAAGAAAAACCGTCCGGATATGTGGAAACGTGCGATATGGGCGGAAGTATATTTTGTATTTGCCGCAGTTGTCGCAGTCTGGTCTTATCTTGACGGAAACGAAGTATTATGGGTGCTCCGCGATATGCTGCCGTATATCGGTGCCGCACTTTTCTTCGGCGGTGCGATAACAGCCGCGGCAATAAGAAAACCCGCAAAGAAAAAACTTGTCTTCACACCGCGTGTCATCAGAATGTGCGTTACAATGACGATAATCTACGGTGCCGTATGCGCTGTATCCTTTGTCTTTCTGCATTGGATAAAACTGTATTTTGCAGCGGCAGCGATCCTTCCGTGGTTCTGTGTATTCATGCCCTGCCTTGCAAACTTTATCAACAAGCCCATAGAAAAAGCCGTAAACAACCACTACATCAGCGATGCAAAGCGGATCATCTCAGAACTTCCAAATACTACCGTAATAGGCATCACCGGCAGTTATGGAAAGACTTCCACCAAATTCTACCTTGAAAAGCTGCTTTCCGCGAAATACAATGTTCTTATGACGCCGGGGAGCTTCAATACCACTATGGGTGTAGTCAAGGTCGTCCGCGGAAGTCTCAATGCAACACATGAGATATTTCTCTGTGAAATGGGCGCAAAGGGAGTCGGCGAGATAAAGGAGATCTGCGACATAGTCCACCCGAAACACTCTATAATCACCTCGATCGGCGAACAGCATCTTGAAACTTTCGGCTCGGTAGAGAATATAATCAGAACAAAATTCGAGATCGCCGATGCGGTCACTGACGGAACGGTATTTCTGAATTACGACAACGAGTTCATCAGAAACAATCCCATAAACAAGAACCACATAACCTATGGCATAGAAGGCGGTGCATGGGACTACACCGCATCGGATATCTGCGTCACCGAAAAAGGCACAGATTTTACGGTGCATCACGGGGACGAGGAAAAGCGGTTCCACACAAAGCTGCTCGGTGAACACAATGTACAGAATATCCTCGGCGCAATAGCAGTCTCACATGAACTGGGAATATCCTTTGACGAGCTTGTATATCCTGTAAAGCGTCTTGAAGCAGTGCCGCACAGAATGGAAATACTTGACAAGGGCAACGGTGTTACTGTAATCGACGATGCATTCAATTCAAATCCTGCCGGAGCGAGGGCAGCGCTGAAGACACTGTCCGGTTTTGACGCTCTGCGTATAGTTGCAACGCCCGGAATGATCGAGCTGGGCGAACGTGAATATCAGCTCAACAAGGAGCTTGGCGAGGACGCCGCATCGTGCTGTGATATAGCGATACTTGTGGGCGAGCGTCAGGCACCGCCGATAAAAGAGGGACTTCTGGCTAAGGGATTTTCGGAAGATAAGATATATGTTGCAAAAGATCTCAACGACGCGATGAAATATGCTTATTCAGTTGAGCCTGGAAGGAAGCGCGTAATACTTCTCGAAAACGATCTTCCCGACAATTTCTGATAACAGCGCAGAGACTTTGGGTGCAGAGTGCGAAGCGAAAAACATCGTGCTTCTGAAAGACGGGTATCCCCGATCTCAAGCGGCAGCGTCCTGTCTCAGGTTCTCAAGCACAGCGATTATAAGGGAACCTCTAAAAACCCCATTTGAGAGAAATCAAGCTATGAACGCCTGATACTTCGT
>CAMOKN010000303.1 GCA_946617595.1 uncultured Clostridia bacterium | reverse complement strand
CATAGACGCGGGGTATGATGTTAATTCGTACATAAGGACGTATAGGCTGGAGGGATAATAATGTGTATGTATTGCAAAAGCGGTACAGTTGTTGAATCGACGACAACGCATTCCGTTGACTATAAAGGCAGTATCATTATTATCAAGAATGTTCCGTGCCTTGAATGTGATCAGTGCGGCGAGAAATATTATACCGGTACTGTCGCTGAAAAAATTGAGAAGATTGTGGAACGTACCAAATCTTTGAATTTGGAGATGTCGGTAATAGATTACACATTTACATAAATGCGTACCCCAGAAATCTCTTGTCAAAAAAAGTGGTGCATACTTTTAAGAAAACAAAGTATAGCAAGCAAGGAAAGAAGTGCATTCCAAGTCAGGGGGTTACCGACTTTTGCACATTCTTTCCGGAGATCGTCAGGCTGCAACTAACGATTTTTGTATCAGGGGACCCGCAGCCCTGATACCTATAGAGGAACGATCTATGACAATTGACGATATTAAAAATGCAGTTAAAGATGTAGCTGTCGAATTTCCTATATCTCGCGCAGTACTTTTCGGTTCACGGGCAAATGGCACATCCACGCCTGAAAGCGATGTTGATCTGATAATGGAATTTAACGCGCCGGTAACGCTTATTACTATTTCAAAAATCAAAAACCGGCTTGAAAGTATTCTTGAATCAAATGTTGATATTGTTCATGGTCCGCTGCAAGATGATGATATGATCGAGATAGAAAATGAGATCGAGGTATATAAAGCATAAGGTGCAGGGACTGATTGGAGAAATAATTATGAACTCTCTTGATAAACAGATATTTTTCAGAAAGCTTAAAAAGATACTTGTGTGGAAGCTTGGCGAGGCAAAAGGCATTGAGATCTGGAATGATGCGGCGGCGGAGTATGACCGTATCCTGCGCCAAAATCCGGCATTAATGAAACACAAGGGTGCAATGGCGATCCCGGCAGTTGCGCTGTATCGAACATTAAAGGCTCACGGGATAAAAGCTGAGGAAACGCTGAAACGTTACGGCACATATATGGGCAGGAAGGTCGGCAAGTTTGTACATAAGATCACGTCACTGCCGAATGTTGACCGTAAGCTTTGGGCGAATATCGAAAAGATCATGGACGATGCGAGCAGCGAGAAAAAAGGTTACAAGCGCAGGATCGTGAGTGAGCCTCCGGAAATGTACGGTGTGGATATTCTGTCCTGCCCCTTTCACGAGGTTTGCAAGGAGCTCGGCTGCGAAAAAGCTGTGCTGTGCATTTGCAGCATGGACAAAGAGTACATGAAAAGTTTTCATCATATCCGGTATGAACGCACGACCGCCGTTTCCGAAGGCGCAGAGTGTTGCGATTATAGGCTGAGATTTGATTCTGAGAAAGAATGAAATATCCCCGTTCGGCTGTGAAGCTGAACGGGGATATGCTTATTCTTTGTCTGTTATTTCACAGTTGTTTATGCCGTATTCAAGCATTATGTTTATAAGCTCGTTTCGTGATCGGTTGGTTTCTTTAGACAATTCATCGAGCTTATTCACGATTTCTTCTTTAATACGGATTGAAAAGACTTTATAGCCGTCATCGCCCTTGATATTTGAGCGTTTTGAGATTTTAAGTTTGTCAGACATATAATCACCCTCTTAACATATATTATAACTTGACCATGTAAATATTTATATGTTATAATATATGTTACAAAATATGTGAGGAGTGAAATGTGTAAAAACTTGCTGTTTTACCGGACATCGGATAATAAAAATAACCCCTGAACTTGTTCAGCGGCTGAAAGATACTATAATAGAGCTGATTGAACAGGGCGTGAATGACTTTTATGACGGCGGCGCGATCGGCTTTGATATGCTCTGTGCCGAAACGGTCATAGCGCTGAAAGCGGAGTACAGTGACATAAAGCTAAATCTACTCCTGCCATGTCCGCCGGAGGAACAGGTCAAGGGTTGGAATAAGGCTCAGGTTAAGCGATATAACAATATACTGCAAGCGGCAGACAGCGTGGCCGTGCTGTCCGGGCACTACACCAATGATTGCATGAAACTGCGCAACAAGCGGCTTGTAGAGCTCGCGGACTGTTGTATCTGTTATTGCACCAATCCGAGAAGCGGGACGGGGCAGACCGTGCGTATGGCACGGGAGGAGGGGATCGATGTTATAAATCTATGTTAGGTGGGTGGATTTTGGCACAATTGGCTAAATCTGAACCTGAAATGCTTGCAAAATTTGTTATAATATGGTATAATGTAAAGGATTATAGGAATAATTCGGAGGCTCGATTTATGATAAACATAAGAAAACTTGAAGCTGAACTCTGGGAATCCGCTGATCTTCTGCGCTCAGGATCGAAACTTACCTCAAATGAATACTGTATGCCGGTGCTGGGACTGATTTTCCTGCGCTATGCATACAGCAGGTTCAAGCTCGTGGAGGCGGAGATACTCAAAGACCGTCCAAAGCGCGGCGGGAGAGTCCTGCCCGTTGAAGCGAGTGACTTTGCCGAAAAGAGCGCGCTTTTCCTGCCGGAACAGGCTCAATACAAATATCTTGTTGAGCTGCCCGAAAATCTCCCGTCCGCAAACATAAAAGACCGCGACGGAAACACTCTGACAAGTCTGGGCGCAGTTGTCGATAACGCAATGATGCTTGTGGAGGAACAGAGCGAACAGCTTTCCGGAGTGCTCCCGAAAGACTATAACAAGATGTTCTCCGACAGCCTGCTCTCGGAGCTTCTCCGCATATTCAACAACAGCGCGCTCGACGAGATCGGCGGCGATATCATCGGTCGCATATACGAATACTTCCTCAATAAGTTCGCAAAGAATATCGCGTCCGACGACGGTGTTTTCTTCACGCCTAAATCCCTTGTAAAAATGATCGTGAACATTCTGGAGCCGAAAAGCGGCATACTTCTCGACCCTGCCTGCGGAAGCGGCGGTATGTTCGTGCAGAGCGGCGACTTCGTCAACGCGGCGGGCATGAATGCCAACAACGCTATGACGTTCTACGGGCAGGAAAAGGTGCTGTACAACGCTCAGCTCTGCCTTATGAATATGGCAGTGCATGGACTTAGCGGTAAGATCGTTTCCGGCGATGAAGCAAACACATTCTACCATGACGCGCACAATCTTGTCGGCTGCTGTGACTATGTCATGGCAAATCCGCCGTTCAATGTCGATAAGGTCAAGTCCGAATCCTGCATCAGCGCGGGAAGACTCCCGTTCGGTCTGCCGAGCATAAACAAGTCCAAAGAATTCGGCAATGCCAACTACCTGTGGATATCCTATTTCTATGCCTACCTCAATGAACACGGCAGGGCGGGCTTTGTTATGGCGTCCTCCGCGACCGACAGCCAGCGCAACGACAAGCTGATACGCGAAAATCTTGTCCGCACCGGTCATGTCGATGTTATCATAAGTGTTGCAAACAATTTCTTCTACACCAAATCGCTGCCCTGCTCGCTGTGGTTTTTCGATAAGGGGAAGCCGGACGAGCTCAAAAACAAAGTGCTGTTCATCGACGCAAGAAATTATTACACTGTGGTTGACCGTACTCTCAACGAGTGGAGCGAGTGGCAGCTCAAAAACCTCAATGCTATCGTGTGGCTGCATCGCGGGGAGACCGACAAATACATGAAACTGCTTGACGAGTATCATGCCGCGCTCGGTAATGACCGCCCGTTTGTCGATAATGTCAAGGAGATTATTGAAAGCTTGGAAACTTTGGAAAAAGAAGCAAAAGTAGCAGTAGAAGAAGCTGACAAGCGAGACAAAAAGATTATTAGGGCAAAATATGATGATCGTATTTCTAAACTTGGCAATTTATTGAATCTTGCACAAGATGCAAGGTGGCTCTACGAACGATTTGGCGATGGAATATACAATGATATTGAAGGCTTGTGCAAATTAGCAGATTTAGATGAAATTGAAAATAATGGATTTTCACTAACGCCGGGAGCTTATGTTGGAGTAGAGAAACCATGTGATGACGGAATTGATTTTACGGAAAGAATGAAAGAAATACATAGAGAACTGATTTCGCTTCAAGCCGAATCCAACGACCTTATGGAAGCCATTTCAAAGAATATGGAGGAAATGGGGTTATGACATGTAAAAAGGTTTTGCTTAAAGATATAGCTGATGATATTCAAACAGGGCCTTTTGGTTCTCAGCTTCACCAATCAGATTATTCAGATTATGGTATTCCTGTTATTATGCCTAAAGACTTGTTAAACGGGCACATATCAACAAATACAATAGCATTAGTCGAACCATGTCATGCAGAGCGCTTAAATCGACATCTTGTAAAGACCGATGATATTGTTTTTGCAAGAAGAGGCGATGTTGGAAGATGTGCTTTTGTAACCGAAAAGGAAAGTGGCTGGATTTGCGGAACTGGTTGTATTCGTGTAAGAATAAACTCTAATTTAACAAATCCAAAATTTGTTTTTTATCAATTACAAAAGGAAGAAACGATCGGGTGGATTGAAAAGCACGCAGTAGGCGCGACGATGCTTAATCTGAATACTTCAATAATAGGTGATGTGCCCGTTGAATTGCCAGATTTGAGCACGCAAAATAAAATCGTTGAAATAATTTCTAATTACGATAAACTGATAGAAAACAACCAAAAACAAATAAAGCTTCTTGAAGAAGCGGCACAAAGGCTCTACAAGGAGTGGTTCGTTGATCTTCGGTTTCCGGGGTATGAGAATACAAAGATCGTTGACGGTGTGCCGGAGGGGTGGAGGAAAGTATCAGTTACAGATTTGTTGGATATAAAATATGGAAAAGATCACAAAAAACTTGAGAATGGCGATATACCAGTTTATGGTTCTGGTGGAGTTATGAGAAAAGTTAATAAACTGTTATATTCGGGTGAATCTGTCTTAATACCACGAAAAGGCTCATTGAACAATATAATGTATGTTTCCGGTGATTTTTGGACAATAGACACAATGTTTTATTCTGTTCCAAAACTCGAATCAATATCAAAATTAGTGTATTTATTTTTGAAAACGCTTGATATGTATTCATATAACATTGGTGCAGCTGTGCCGAGTATGACGGTAAATATACTTAGTGGAATTTATTTGTGTGTACCTGATGATGTATTGTTGAACGTTTTTGAAGATAGTATATCTTCTTATTTTAAGATGATATACTATCTAAATAAACAAATAGAATTAACAGCTAAATCCCGCGATATGTTGTTGCCGCGACTTATGAGCGGAGAGGTGGAGGTGTGATATGGCAAGGAGAAACTTTGCGGAGATATTAAAAGAGGCTAATGTTGATATTAAACGCGAATATAATAGATTGTATAAATGGTTTTATAAAGATACTGTAGCAGTATACGATTTTACTAAGAATGTACGTTTCGATAAATTGTGCGATGGCTTTTTTTTGAGTTTACGTATTAGAGGAAGATGTCTATCACTTGATGATTTTAATGAGACATATCATTTTAATTTTGTTGAAAACCCAGGTCATATTGATGTTGACTTTCTTGTGACATTTTGTGAGTATTGTTATAATCTGATATATGAGTTGAGCTGTGAGAACTTGTATGATTTTAAGGGAGCTGATAAAGCATGTGAGAATTTTATGGATCAAATATTAATGGTAATTGAATCAATAGGATATGAGGAATATGTTGATGAAGAAAGTGATTTATCTATTTTTGTGCCGAAAAACGCTCCAGCAATGGAAGTTGCTACAATATTACCAAAAGGACTTTCATACAAATTGATTGAATATAATCATCATTCTTTAAAAGGCAATTTGAAAGGTAAGGCGGAGATACTAAAGGCTTTGGCTGACCAGCTTGAACCACAGAAAGATGATTTAGAGAGTATAGATAAGCAGATTAAAAGTGATTTGTTTTATTTGTTTAACAACCTTAATATTCGCCATAATAATGAAGATAAAATACAGAATATAAGTGAAGAAGAATTAGAAGAGTGGTATGATTATACTTATGATATGTCGCTAATTGCTTTTATGTTACTTGATAAAAAAGATCATAAAAATGAAATATTGGAATTGAAGAAAAAACTTGGAGATATTAAAGAGGGGTAATTATGAGTACGAATATAAAAAATATTAAGTGGTTTTCGATAATAACAGGTATATTTCTAGCACTTACATATTTGTTTAGTGTTGTAAAATTTGATTGTGGCTTTATGTCAAGTGATTTTTTATTTGTTGCATTTGGTGGTATATTTGCAAGCTTTTGTGTAGTGTTAATATCAGAAATTGTTAAGTATAATTTGAATAAAAAAGCATTTGAAGATTTTATATATCAGAATTTATCTTTGATTTATCAATTGTTAAAAAACGAAATACAGTTTTCTAAGTTATACTCTACTAATAAGTCAGAACCAGTGCCTGAAAATCTATATTCAACTAATGCACAATTGATCATATCACTGTGTAATGGCGTTGGAAACACAGATTATTGTACAATAAATAATAATATAATTTCAAAACAAGTAAAAGGTTTGAAATTAGAAGAGATGTATCCTATTATTAATCATGTAAATAATGGTATAAACTATCTACGTATTGCAATACTTCAAACAAAACTGGATAAAAACAATGCATCATATATGCCTGTATATATGGATCCGCTTGTAGGCAAAACAATTAATAAAATGATCTCTGATGCTGAAGTAAGATGTAAAGCGATAGATGGTTTTTTAAAAGTAATGGAATCTGTTTATCCTAAGCGTTTTGAATGGAAAAAGGATAAAGCCCAAGCTGATGCTCGGACATTTAGTATAGAAGAAATCAATAAATCAAGAGATAGTTTCTTTGAATAAAATAAAGAAGTGCCTTATATGTTTATTATCTATAAATAAGCGACTGCAATAATACATGAGAATATGATTTGGAAAAAGCACTTATAACGTATTTTTTGTGAATTATCAGTTTTAGGCAACTTACCATATTACTAAAAATTAATAATAGTATAGGAGGACATCATGGAAATAATATCTTGGATATTTGATGGAATTGGAACACAAATAGTTGGTATTATCATAGGCTTATTATTAGGTGGAGCTGGTGGAGGTGTAATAGGATATAGGATTGGGTCAAAAAACAAAATTAAACAAAAACAGAAAGCCGGAAACAACTCAAATCAAGTTCAAGTAGGTAATGTTTCTGTAGCATTTATGGATGATAAAAAGGAGAAGAAATGAGCGATAGACAAGACCAAAGAGCAGGTAATAATTCACAGTTAATACAAGCTGATACCATTAATTATAATACAGTTGTAGGAATAGACGAAAAGAAAGCAAGAGAAATAGCAAATGAAGTGTCGAAACTAGCGATAGAACAATATACAATAGAGGCAAATACTATTGCGCAAGAAAGAATAAATGCTCTTACGGATATGCTTGTTCCAAGAATAGAGAGAATTGAGCACGGATTAGACGCTTTTGCTGATCCTGCATTTCAAGTGTTGATGAAAAAGTCGCAAATTACAGCTGCATGTACCGAACGTGGGGGTGATTACAAAATTCTGTCGGAATTGTTAGCACATAGAATTGAAAATAGAGAAGATAGGAAAATAGCTACAAGTATATCAAAGGCAGTAGAGATTGTTGATCAAATAGACGATGATGCATTATGTGCTTTGACTGTTTGCCATTGTATAAATTACTTGACCCCTGATACCGGAGGTATCAATGATGGATTGTCAGTATTAAACTCGTTGTTTGAAAAAATAAGCTATATTGAATTACCTTCAAATATGCTCTGGTTAGGCCATTTAGAAGAATTAGGAGCCATAAGGTCATCACAATTTAGCAGATTAACAGAAATAGTTGAGCTATATTACAATAAATTGGGCGGATATGTATGTACTGGTCTGAAAAAGGATTCGGAACAATTAGCGAAAGCTGTTGATATATTAAAATGTAATTATCTTCCTTTGGGATTTCTAGTGCCTCATGATTTATTAGAAGATTATTTTCGCATTCCTGTTCCGAATAAAGAACAGATTAAGACACGCAAATACTCCCCCAATTTTGGTCGTGATTGGGTGTCGCTAAGTACTACTCAAATCAATGCATTGGAAGAAATTTGGAACTTGTACGAGGTCGATAATAATTTAAAGGAAAAAGTTCGCCATAATTTTTTTGAAAAGTGGGATTCGTTTGAATCGTTGGCGAAAATTAAAAAATGGTATGATAGTATACCATATGGCTTTAAAATTACATCTGTTGGAATGATGTTGGCGCACGCAAATGCACAGAAATGTGATTATGCTATTCCGGATTTTGAATATGGCAAATAACTAATATAATAATTATAAGGAGAATGAAGCATGAGCTACGATTACTCCGAAAACATAATGATACAGCAGAGCTCCGCTGACCTTCTTGAAAAAGAACTCGGCTGGAATGTTGTATATGCTTATGATAAAGAAAAGCTCGGCGCGGACGGTACTCTCGGACGTACAGATTATCACGAGATACTGTTGAAGCGTTACCTTTCCGCTGCGCTGAAAGAGCTGAATCCGTGGATAGATGAAAAGCAGATAAACGAGGCAATACAGACGTTTGAGCGGCACTTATCGACCTCGACGCTTATTCAGATAAACGAAGAAAAGTATGAGATGATACGTGACGGAATTCCGGTGACAGTAAAGCGCCCCGACGGAAAGACCGAGACAAAACGCGCTATGGTCATAAACTTTCAGGAGCCGGATAAAAACTCTTTTCTTGCCGTGCAGGAAATGAAAATACACGGGGAACTGCACCGCCGCCGTACTGATATTGTAGGATTTGTCAACGGTATTCCGCTGATGTTTATTGAGCTTAAAAACACGAATGTTGATGTAAGCGATGCGTATAACTGCAATTATACCGATTATCTGGATACGATACCGCACCTGTTCTATTATAACGCTTTTCTTATCCTCTCGAACGGAGTAGAAGCAAAAGTCGGAACTCTTGGCAGTAAGTATGAATTCTTCCATGAGTGGAAGCGTCTCGCGGAAGACGACGAGGGAAATGTTGCGCTTGAAACGATGCTGCGCGGTATCTGCCGCAAGGAAACATTTCTTGATCTGCTTGAGAATTTTATTCTTTTCGATCATTCCGGCGGGCATATCGCAAAAATACTTGCACGCAATCATCAGTATCTCGGAGTAAACGAGGCTGTAAAGGCGTATGAGAACAGACAGCTCCGTGAGGGAAAGCTGGGTGTGTTCTGGCATACACAGGGCAGCGGCAAGAGTTATTCCATGCTGTTCCTTGCGCAGAAGATCAGGCGGAAATTCATAGGCTCGCCAACAATTGTCATACTTACAGACCGTGATGAGCTCCACCGACAGATAAGCGACACATTTGAAAACTGCGGATTGCTCGGAAAGGTCAAAGCGTCGCAGTTTATAGCGTCAAGCGGCGCCGATCTTATCAGTAAGCTGAAAAGCAACCGGAGCTTTGTGTTCACGCTGATACAGAAATTCAACAAATCCGATCCGGAGCCGTATTATCCCGATCATGACATTATCATTATGTCTGATGAAGCACACAGAAGTCAAAACGGTATTTTCGCCGACAATATGGTGAAGATGCTGCCGACTGCTTCGAGAATAGGTTTTACCGGTACGCCGCTGCTGTCAGATGATAACATTACGGCGCGTACATTTGGCGGTTACATATCTATTTACGATTTCAAGAGAGCGGTCGAGGACGGCGCGACGGTTCCGCTGTACTATGAAAACAGAGGAGAAAAGATCAAGGATCTCCGGAATCCCGAAATATCCGACAGGATACTTGACGCTATCGAAAATGCGGACATTGATCCCGATCAGCAGGAGAAGCTGGAAGCCGAATTTGCTAAGGAGATACATCTGCTTACTGCCGAACCGAGACTTCGCAGCATAGCAAGAGATTTTGTCAGACATTATTCTGATCTGTGGGAAAGCGGCAAAGCAATGTTCGTTTGCCTGAATAAGGTCACCTGTGTGAGAATGTACAATTTTGTACAGGAATACTGGCAGAATGAGATAGATGATATAAAAACGCGCATAAAGACTGCAACACAGCAGGAAACAATGGAACTCGAAAGAAAACTTGACTGGATGCAGAAAACGGAAATGGCTGTTGTTATCAGTCAGGAGCAGAACGAGATCAAGACTTTTGAAAAATGGGGACTTGATATAAAGTACCACCGCGCAAAAATGGAAAAGCGGGAGCTTGATAAGGAATTCAAGGATCAGGATAATCCGCTGCGTGTTGTTTTCGTATGCGCAATGTGGCTTACCGGATTTGATGTAAAGTGCTTATCATGCCTGTATCTGGATAAGCCTCTTAAAGCACATACTCTTATGCAGACCATAGCTCGTGCCAACCGTGTAAATGCAGGAAAGAGCAACGGACTTATAATCGACTACATTGGTATTGTAAAGGCTTTACGAAAGGCTCTTGCCGACTATACCGCAAATAAGGGCGGCAAACAGGTCACTGATCCTACTATTGACAAGGAAGAAATGATAAAGCACGTCATTGAGACCGCCGAAAAGACAAAGACTTTCTTAAGCTCGCACGGATTTGAACTGCAAAGTCTGGTTGACGCAACAGGCTTCGGTAAGATACCGCTGCTGAAAGATGCTGCGAATATTATCAGTGAGACGATTGAAAATAAAAAGACATTTAACACTTATGCATCCGACATCTGGAGAGTATTCAGATACATCGATCGTGATGATGTTACCGGAGATGAGCGTAAGGATTGCGATGCGATACTGGCGATTTACGGTGAGTTACAGAAGAAACGTAAGCACGTTGACACTACCGATCTTATGGTAGAGATCAATAATATCATAAACCAGTATGTTGATATTGATATTCCGACAACAAACGGTATATCCGAATCAAAGCGTTTTGATATAAGCAAGATAGATTTTGATCTGCTGAGACGTGAGTTTGCAAAGAAAAAACATAAGAATCTCGTTTTACGCGATCTGGAAGAGGCTATCGCTCTGAAACTGGAAAGTATGCTGTTTTCAAATCCTAACAGGATAAATTATTATGACCGTTATAATGAGATTATTTCCGGATATAACAGTGAACAGGACAGTGCTTCAATCGAAAAGACTTTTATGGATCTCATGAATCTTGCAAACAGTCTCGATGAAGAAGAAAAGCGGTATGTTCGTGAAGGTTTCAGCAGCGATGAGGAACTCTCTATGTATGACCTTTTGTTCAAAGCTGATCTGTCTGCCAGTGATATCAAGAAGATAAAAGCGGTCGCTGTTGATTTATTGCAAAAGGCAAAAGCCAAAATAGCAGAATTGGATCATTGGACAGATAAGCAGGAAACAAAAGCGGCAATTGACAATCTTATTCGTGATACGTTGTGGGCTGAACTTCCAGAAAGCTATGATGAGATAAGCATGTCGGAATATCGCAGAAAGATCTATGAATACCTATATACAAGGTATAAGGATATAGCAGCGTAATTTAATTTCAACAGGTAAATTGTAATGGATAAACTGGCGATAATATTCATCGGAATACAAGCAAGCGGTAAAACAACTTTCTACAAAAAGTATTTCAGCGATTATGTACACATAAATCTTGATACATTGCATACGCGAAACAAGGAAGATATACTATTGAAGGAATGTGTTAATCAGGAAAAGTCGTTTGTTGTTGACAATACCAATCCTACAAGAGAAAACCGTGCTAAATACATTACATTGGCGAAAGAGCACGGTTATCGTATTATCGGTTATTATTTACGATCTTCCATATCCGAAAGCATTAAGCGTAATTCAAAACGGACAGGGAAAGCTTTTGTTCCGGAAGCAGCGATTGCAAACACATTAAATAAGTTGGAGTTGCCGGATTATGATGAAGGCTTTGATGAACTGCATTATGTACATATAGAAAAACGTAAGTTTATTATTGAGGATTGGGATACAAGCAAGTAGGAGGACGCTATGAACTTTGATGATTTTGACGCAAGTATGCGAATATATGAGCAGTCGCTCGATCAGTATGTGCTGCCGGATATGTACATAGCGGCAAGGTTGGACGGGCGTTCGTTTACCCGATTGACAAAGGAGATATGTAAATTTGAAGCGCCGTTTGATGAAAAATTCCGTGATCTTATGGTCAATACGGTCAAGATGCTTATGACGGATTCCGGCTTTCGCATTATCTACGGTTATACTGAAAGCGATGAAATATCGTTGCTGTTTCACCCGGAAGATAACACATTTGCCCGAAAGGTACGAAAAATCAATACAACACTTGCCGGAGAAGCAAGTGCATATTTTTCTTTACAGCTCGGTCGTGCGGCATCTTTTGATTGTCGGGTATGTCCACTGCCAAACATCGGAAAAGTAATTGACTATTTTTTATGGCGACAGGAGGACTCTCACCGGAATTCTCTGAACGCGCATTGCTATTGGGCTTTGCGAAAAGAGAGGAAATCACAAAATGAAGCAACAGATGAGCTTGAAGGAAAAAGCGTAGCGTTCAAAAACGAGTTGTTGTTTCAAAAAGGCATAAATTACAACGATCTGCCGACATGGCAGAAACGAGGTATAGGTTTGTATTTCAAGGATATTCAAAAAACAGGTTTTAATCCGATAACAAAAGAAGAGACTGTAACGGAAAGACGAGCTGTGTTTGCTGATTATGAATTGCCTATTGGTGACGGATACAGAGAAATGATCGCACGATTGATAGATACCGTGTGATGACACATATAAAGTCAAATTGCATTACGGAGTATTAAGGAGCACTTTATGAAACAAGTCAATATAAACGGCAAAACCGTTCCCGCGATAGGGCAGGGGACATGGCATATCGGAGACGATCCGAAGCTGCACGACCGTGAGGTCGAAGCGCTTCGCACCGGAATTGAGAACGGCATGACGCTGATCGACACAGCCGAGATGTACGGATACGGTAAGAGCGAGCTTGTGGTCGGAGATGCGATAAAGCCTTATGACCGCGAAAAGCTGTTCGTCGTGTCAAAGGTGTTGCCGCAGAACGCAGGGAAACGTGATATGCGTCGTTCGTGCGAAGAAAGTCTGAAAAGGCTCGGAACAGATTACCTCGACCTGTATCTGTACCATTGGCGCGGCTCGATACCGCTTTCAGAGACCGTGAATTGTTTACAGGAATTGAAAGATGCCGGACTTGTCCGCGAGTGGGGAGTATCGAATTTCGACAACTCCGATATGCACGAATTATCTCGGCTGAAACACAGCTGCAATTGCGCTGTCGTGCAGGACTTGTATCATGTCGGCTCGCGCGGCGTGGAATACAACTTACTGCCGTATCTGCGAAAAAACAATATCGCGTTTATGGCGTACTGCCCGCTTGCAATGAACGGAACGCTCCGGCAGGGGATATGGGCAAATGCGGTATTACAGAATATCGCGGCTGCACATAACGCAACAGTCCAGCAGATAATGCTGGCATGGGCGATACGAGACGGAAACACGATTGCGATACCGAAAAGTTCTACAAAAGAACACACACTTGAAAATGCAGCGGCGGCAAATATCGAGCTGACGGACGATGAACTGCAAATGATAGAAAACGAGTTTCCGGCACCCGACAGAGAGATGCCGCTTGATGTGGAATGAGGTAAATTATGGCTTTACAGAATAACATAACATTTGACATAGGCGACATCACTCGCCTTGACGTTGACGCGATAGTTAACGCGGCTAACAGTTCGTTGCTCGGCGGCGGGGGAGTTGATGGAGCGATTCATCGCGCTGCGGGACCGGAACTTCTCGCGGAATGCCGCACTCTTGGCGGGTGCAGGACAGGTGAAGCGAAGATAACGAAGGGATACAGGCTGAAAGCGCGCTATATTATCCACACCGTCGGACCGATCTACAGCGGCAGCCCCGACGACGCGAAGCTGCTGTATTCCTGCTATCGCAACTCGCTTGAACTTGCAAAGAACAACGGCGTTCACAGCATTGCGTTTCCCGCAATATCGACGGGTGTGTACGGTTACCCGAAAGCGGAGGCTACGGAGATCGCGCTGAAAGCGATAAATGACTGGTTCGGCGAGAATGAGGATTATGGAATGAGCGTGATCATGAGTTGTTTTGATAAGGGGACTTATGAGGTGTATCAGAGTGTTATTAATAAGTAGGAATGAGAAAAATGACAAAACTGTTTATTTACCGAATGACATCCGATAAGGGCTTGGCTCCGTGCATTGATAACGGATTGCTTTCGCTCGCTTGCTGTAAAGGCGGGCAGGTGCGAAACGGAAAGCCAATAAAGACAGGACTGCGCTATCGTATCGGAAGTAAACGAGAAAGCGATTACGAAAAAGACGATGTGTATATTCTCGGAATATATAAAAGCAAAATGCTGTATCTTGCACAGGTTACGGCAGTAATGCCTATGACAGAGTATTATCGGGAAAAGTCTAATGGCAGAACGGACGATCTATACAGAGTTGTTAATGGAAAGCTCGAACGCAACAATAAATTAAAGAACATACATACTAAATCATCGGGTGAAGATAAAAGGGATATTGCAGGAGAGTATGTGCTGTTGTCTGATGATTTCATTTATCTTGGCGGTGATGCTGTTGCTATTAAATCTATTGAGGAATATTATCCGAAATTCAGAGAAACAAAGATATATTCGGGCGAAGAGGCAAAACATATAATTGATGTGTGCAAACAAGCCGACGACAAGAAAAAACACAAACCGACGAAGCCGCTCGGCGCAAAATGCGGAGGCTGCCACAAATGAAAATAATACTTTCCCGCAAAGGTTTTGATTCGTCGAATGGCGGCTGCCCGAGCCCGATCCTTCCGGACGGAACTCTGCTGTCTATGCCTATACCGTCGAATGATGCCGAAAGCTATGATGATCTGTGTTATAATGGCGAAACGTATTCCGATATTCTGAAACAGGTAAAGCCGAATCCCCGCGAACCATTTTTGAACTGTCACGATGATCCCGATATAAGAGATAACAACAGAAAAGCGGCAATTGTCGGTTGGAAGCCTGCTTTTGGACAATGTGAAGCGGCGCAGGGATTGCTTTCAAATGCCAAAGTCGAAAAGGGAGACATATTCCTGTTCTTTGGCTGGTTCAGACAGGTTGAAAAACATAACGGCAGTTATCGCTTTGTAAGCAGGAAAAACGGCGGATTTTACGATCATGCCGATATGCACATAATATACGGGTATATGCAGATTGGTGATATGTTATCAAACGGTGATGATTTAACCAAATACTCGTGGCACCCACACTCTGCATTTGTTGAAAGAAATGTCGTGAACAATGCAATATACACTCCGACCGAAACGCTGTCATTACTTCCGAAATTGAGAGGATACGGAACTCTTGATTACAGAAAAGACCGTGTACTTACAATGGAAGGTAAAAGCAGAGGGACTTGGAATGACCTGCCGTTCCTGCGACCGGAGCATACATACGGAAAGCGGAAGAACTCCGCAAAACGTGAGGGTTTGTATTACAGCGGTATCTGGCAGGAGCTTGTTGTTTATGAGTCTGACGGGTTGATCGAGTGGGTAAAATCTGTAATAGAATAGGCACTGTATGTGAGATCTGCAATTCTTATTGGGAGTAAAAACCGGATTGGATTATGAATGTGAAAAGAGTTGTTTTGTCGTCAATTATGGCACTTGTTATATGTCTCGGAATTGCTTCCTGCGGTAACAATGGCAATACGGAAGAAACAGGCACAACTACTGCGTCATGGACTTATTACCCGGACGAACAGCCGGTCGGGTACTATAAGCGATACAGTATTACAAAAGACGACGAGACATACGATGAAATGCTGGAATTGAGGGATATTGAGAAAAAGGGCTATCTGGTGCTGAACGAGGACTGGACAGCTTACTTTGAGCTTGACGGGGAACGAACGGAGTACACATACGACCGAAAGAACCTCTATTTGAAAGAAGATACCGAAAAGAAAAACGGCTTTTCCTATACTCACATAAATGGCAGACTTGTTGTTGATTACGGCACGACGGTAGAACAATACATGGTGCTGACTGATGACAAGCTTGCGGATTATCTTAAGCACGGTACACAGACAGGCGAATAAAAAAACTGATAATAGTTTGTGAGTAAATTCCATTAAACGGTGCATATTATTAAGGGAATATTCCCTTAAATGCTTGACAATTCCATTAATATTTGATATAATTTAAGGGAAAGCTAAGAAAGCAGGGGAAGAAAATGAGAGAATTCAGATATTCGCTGATCAAAGATAATAAATGGGATTCAGAACTTCTGGGACTTATTGCCGCAATTTACAAAGAAGCGGGAAAGCAGGAGATGTTTCTTAAGCAGAGCCCGGAAGAGCTTG
>CAMOKN010000302.1 GCA_946617595.1 uncultured Clostridia bacterium | reverse complement strand
GAGGGCTGATATGAAAAGATTTGACAGGCTCATCGTTCTTGCGGCGGTGATGATCGCAGCAGTATTTGTCATCATCAACGTCATTCCCGGAAGCAAGGACAGCGATGTCCGGCTGCATAGCATCGAGATCAACCGTATTGTGCGGGTCATGACCGATACCGGGGAAATTCCCGATACAGCTTTGTACAGAACTATAACCGGGATATATCCGCAGACCGGCGATAACGGCTTCTACGATTCACCCAACGAGTATGTTATCCGCGAGATAAACGGAAAGCTGTACAAGATAGAATACTCCGAAGATCCGGGAAACGACAGCAGGCTCTGTCTGAATGTGACCGCTGCGGGTTTTGCCGTGTTCATTCTCGGACTGCTGCTCTGGCTGCGTCAGACGGTGATAAAGCCGTTCAACAGGATAAGTGAACTGCCTTATGAGCTGGCGAAAGGCGGGCTTGCTGTACCGCTGAAAGAAAGCAGGAGCCGGTATTTCGGCAGGTTTATATGGGGACTCGATATGCTCCGCGAGCAGCTCGAACAGTCGAAGCAGTCGGAACTGGAACTGCAAAAGGAAAAGAAGACTATGCTCATGTCTCTGTCGCACGACATAAAGACGCCTCTTTCCGCGATAAAGCTGTCCGCGAAGGCTCTCGAACGCGGGCTGTATCCCGAACCCGAAAAGCAATGCGAAACAGCCCGCCTTATCGCGAAAAACGCCGACGATGTGGAGAAGCTGGTGAACGAGATAATGCACGCGAACCGAGAGGATATTATCCGGTTCGACGTGAAGAACGGCGAGTTTTATATTTCCTCGGTCATAGACAGGATAAAGACGTATTACGCGGAGAAGCTTTCGGGGACGGAATTTACTGTGGATAACTGCTCCGACTGCATTCTGAGCGGCGATCCAGACAGGCTTACGGAAGTATTGCAGAACGTCATCGAGAACGCGATAAAATACGGTGACGGTCACTATATCCGTATCGGTTTCTCGGACGAGGAGGACTGCCGGCTTATCAGCGTAACGAACAGCGGCTGTACACTGCCGGAAAATGAGCTTGCGCATATATTTGACAGTTTCTGGCGCGGTTCCAACGTCGGCACGCAGAAAGGCAGCGGTCTCGGTCTGTCTGTCTGCCGCAGTCTGATGACAAAGATGAACGGGGACGTGTACGCAGAAATAAGCGGCGGCGATATGCGCATAACTCTGGTATGCAGAAAAGGATAATGTGTTTTATTATGGCAAAAAATAAGGCTCGGAGCGCATTTTAAAGCGTTTTGAGCCTTGTCTTATTATGGCTGTATGGGGGGCATAACAGGTCGGTACAGCCTTCTGAAAAGACCTGTGTACATTGTGTCCCTCCTTGCCTGTGCCGTAACGTGTCCGGACCGTTCACTGAACTGTGAGCGGTCCTGCATTTTTATTCTCCCGTACTTTCGATTTTGCCGTCATATCCGAGTGAAGCGATAAGCCGCAGTGTATCGTCGATGCCCTGTCCGCCGGCAGTGAGATAGCCTGCCGCGAATATCGAATCCACGATGCTGAACAGCGTTTCCTCCCGCCCCGCGAAATACACCTCTCTGCCGGCAGCGCAGCGGATATCTGCTTTCGGCATCATCAGTCTCGCAAGGCACAACACCTTTGTGCAGTATTCCGCTGTCAGCTTCGGGGGTTCCTGCTCCGCAAGGCGGGTTCCCTTTATCGGCAGTAGAAAATTGATCGGCACCGACTCCGGTGATATCTCCCGTATGTCCAGAAGCATATCCGCGGCATCTTCCACGGTCTCGCCCATGCCGATTATGCCGCCGCAGCAAATCTCGAATCCGACGCTTCTGAGCATACGGATATTTTCGATGCGCTGTTCGCAGGTGTGTGTCGAGCAGATAGCAGGGTAGTACCTGCGGCTGGTGTTCAGATTATGATTTATGCGGTCAAGTCCCGCGTCTCTGAGCATTCGCGCCTGCTTCTCCGTAAGAAAGCCTATCGAGCAGCAGATATGTGTCCCGCTCTTTTTCATTTCCCGTATTCTGTCGGCAAGCGCACTGATCTCGTTATCGGTGAAGCTTATCCCGCTGAGTCCGATACAGTGCCGCGCGAGATGCTTTTCGTTTACGGTGCGGTTGTCAGCGTACAGCTTCTCGTCGGGGATACTGCGGTATTTCTCGATATCGGCTTCCGATCTGCACGACTGTGCGCAGTAGGCGCAGTCCTGCGAGCAGTTCCCGCTCCGCACATTGGTGAGGAGCTGTACGCTTACCTTATTGCCCTTGTATTTCCGGCGAAGTTCGCCCGCTTTCCGGACAAGCCCTCCGAGCCGATCGTCCGGGGTATTCAATATCGTGACCGCTTCTTCCCTTGTAAGCGGACATTCCTCGCTGTACCTGTCAAGTATTTCATCTGATCCCGGCAATTACTACCACCCCTGCAGCTATATTTTCGGCAGCGTTCCTGCTGCCAAATCGCCTATTATATACATAGATTATATAGATTATTATATCACTGCCGGGGCGACTTGTCAATAACTAATGTGTCCTCAACAACTGCCTTTTGGCAGTTGTTGTTCCGAAATCCGCAAAGCGGACTTCGGAAAGCCTTAAAAATACGCTTCCTCGAAGATTTCTTTAATGCGCGCGTCCATGCACGCATTTGGAAATCTTCTGTATGACATCGTGTCATAAGCGTCTTTTTAAGGCGGACACATTCCTTGATGTCAAGCTCATTCCGCCCTGTGGGCGGACAAAAGTGCAAGGAAAATTTGTATATTTCAGGATTTTCCTTGCACTTTTGCAACCGTGAAAAGTCTTCAAGCTGCGCTATGAAGCTTTTTCACGGTTGATGAGCAGACATTAATTATAATATATATTACATACTCGGAGGAGATACACTCTTGAAAAACGGCTACAAGATCGCTGCACTGTGTACATCAAAGATACACGATGAATTTGTCGGCAAGTTCATTTCATCATTGAATTCTGTTCTTTCTGAGAACGGATGGCGTCTTTTTGTATATACCACTGATTCTGATCTTTACTATAAGACGCGTTCGGATAAAGGAGAGGCAATGGTCTTCGACCTGATCGACTATGAAACTACAGATGCTGTTCTGCTTTTCAGAAATCATCTGTATGATACCAGTGTCACCGACAGCATTATCAGAAAAACAAATGAAAGTGGAGTCAGACTTGTAATACTTGACGATCACTGTGATGGTGCAATAAGCCTGAATTTTGACTATTCCGGCGGATTCGGAGAGGTCGTAAAACACGTTCTCGACCGTCACGGGGTGATAGATATTCACATGATCGCCGGAATGAAAGGTGTTGAAGCATCAGAAATACGTATAGATACCGTAAAGAAGCTTTGCGCCGAAAGAGGGATCTCTTTTGATGATTCAAAGATAAGTTACGGGGATTTCTGGTCCCAGCCCACCGAGCGAGCGTGCAAGGCAATAATCGACAGCGGACATATCCCTGAAGCTGTGATATGTGCAAACGATATAATGGCAATTACCGCCTGCGGAGTATTCAGAGAAAACGGCATACGTGTCCCGGAAGATGTTATCGTGACCGGATTTGACGGGATCAGTGAGATAGACTTTACTTCTCCTACAATAACATCGGCTGAATGTGACTACATAAAAATGGGTCATGCTGCGGCAGAAATACTGCTTTCGGAAGATGATTCGCCAAGAGATATCTATATAATGCCGGATGTTGTGATAAACGGATCTTGCGGCTGCAACAGATGTCTGAAAACAGACGGCTCGGTAAAGATCACTAATCTTGAAAATTCTTTTCATCGTTTCAGAAACGAAGAGAGAAAACTTGATGCGATAGGCTCAAAAGTGCAGTGCTGCGAAAACCTTGATGAAGTTGAGGAGATCCTTCAGGACAGAGTTTTCTACGAAATGGCGTGCATTCTGAAAAAAGAATGTGCCGATATGTCTGTTGATCCGCTCAGACAACAGACAGATACTCCTTTCGGCGAGGATATGATCGTGCTTTTCGACACATCGGAGCCGTATATCGGGAAAGACAGGAGTCTTGATATCAAAGAAGTGATCCCTCATCTTGAGAACAAGCTCCGTGAAAAAATGCCTCTTATTTTCTCGGCACTTCACTTGATAGATATCCCCCTCGGATATACCTGTTTTTATTACAAAAACCCCAATATTGAGGAATATTACAAGGTCGGGCAATCCACTGATGCACTCAGCACAGCCATAGGCGGCTACAGAAATATGCGCTATCAGAACCGGCTGAGAGAACGTATCGAGGAGATATATAAATATGATGATCTGACAGGTCTTTATACAAGAAACGGATTTCACCGTGAACTTGACCGCATAATGGACGAAGGCAGTTATGATGTTATGACGCTGGTGCTGTGCGATCTTGACGGGCTGAAATACATAAATGACAATTTCAGCCACACAGAAGGAGACAATGCTATCAAAATAGTCTCCGAAGCACTGAGATCAGCCTGCGGGGACGGAATATGTTCAAAGCACGGCGGAGATGAGCTTGTTTCGATACTGACTCATAAGTGTGACGAAAATAAGATAAAGGCGGAGATAGAAAGATATCTTTCTGAATACAACGAGACTTCCGGAAAACCTTATATTGTATCCGCAAGTGTCGGTATCTATACCGCAGAAACGCACGGTGAGAGCTTCTCAAAGATGTTTGCCGAAGCCGATAAGCGTATGTATAAAGAAAAAAGTCTGCGTAAATCAACAAGGATCCAGGCATGTTATTAAGGCAATACTGCCTGACAGACAGATTCGGAGGAATAATGGAACGTTTTATCACAGCTTTCAGTGACAGAAGCACAGAGAAGGGTCAGAGTTATTCATTTGATGATGTGTATGAAAAGCTCTCCTCAAACGGCGGAACACCTTTGCTTATATTGTTTTCTTCTGATTATGACAATTTTGAGATGTATTCTGATCTGATGCATAAAAGATTTCCGGATTCGACAGTCATCGGCTCAGTTTCATTTACAAATTATTTAATCGGTGCAAAAGCAGAAAAAGCTTTGTCTGCATTGGCTGTATATGAAGATATAGAATGTTCTTCAGGTGTAATTCAGGATATCTCCAGATATCCCTCCAGATATATCACGGGGATCAGAAAAGCATATAAAGAAATATGTACAGGTCCTGATATATCAAATGTATGCTGCTTTGAGATCACTACAGCATACGGAAAAGGTGAAGAGCTGGTACTCGATACATTCAGGGAGGTGATAGGCGAAAAAGCATTCCCCCTGTTCGGAAGCTCGTCAGGCGTAAGGGCAGGAACCCAGCGATCCTTCGTATCGCTTAACGGTGTGGTTTATGACGAAGCCTGTGTATATGTATTCATAAAAAATCTCAGGGGTCGTATCTCGATCGTGAAAGAGAATACTTTCCGTTCTACATCGCATTTCTTTTCGGTCACTAATGTAAATTGCGACGAGCACAGACTTTACGAGCTTGACGGCAGACCGGCGGCTGTTCAGCTTGCGGCAGCAGTCGGCACTGAAATACCGGTTCTTGCCCGAAATATAATTCATCACCCGATCGGACGTGTCTATGGTGACAGGATATATATTGCAGATGCCGAAGCTATTGCAAAAGATGCATCTATCTCGTTTTATTCATACATATACAACTATTCGAGAGTTGTTCTTCTTGAACCTGATGAAGTAAATAACATCAGCGAGAGGTTCTTCGGAAAAGTAAGAGAGATAGGATTTGATCCATCTTTTTCTATCGCTGTGAATTGTGCATTCGATTATGATATTTATTCGGATATGGGAATTACCGGAAAGTTTTTAAGAGAGCTTTCTGAAAACTGCGGAAGTTTCTGGGGAATTTCCGGCTGCGGAGAGCAGATAGACCTTGTTCATGTCAATAAAACCATGATATTGGCTGCGTTTGAATAAAGGGAACCTCTAAAACCCCATTTGAGAGAAATCAAGCTATGAACGCCTGATACTTTGTCAGGACTCCTGACTGTGCGTCAGCACGGTGTCATCGGCTTTCCTTGTAACCAGCGCGGCTATCCCATTTTCTCTTTTCAAACCGGTTTTTAGAGGCACCCTAAAGTCAGAAGAGGAACTGAAATGACAGATCAAAATAAAGGGTATGTTTTTACCAACAACAATTGTATAGGCTGCGGAAGATGTATGACACAGTGTCCGGCAGCAGAGACGAATATTTCTGTTTACCGGGCCGGTAAGCGTCATCTTGAGGTCAATCCCGTAAACTGCATAAGCTGCGGCAACTGCATCGGTGTATGCAGCCATGACGCGAGAGAATATATCGATGACTCAGATGAGTTATTCAAAGATCTTGCGTCCGGAGATCACATTTCTCTGGTGGTATCGTCTTCTTTCTATCTTACATACGGTGAAAAAGCCGGGAATATCTTAGGCTATCTCCGTTCTCTCGGGGTTGACAAGATCTATGACTGCGGCTACGGGTCGGATATATTTGCATGGCTGAATGCAAAATTCATTAAAGAATACAGCGGCGATCCGGCTAAGCGTCCGTTTATTCATAATGACTGTTCTACCGCAACAAATTATATCGAACGATATGAACCGGAAGCGGCCGAATATATAATCCCGATACATTCCGCACCGATATGTACCGCTATCTACGCAAAAAAATATCTTGGTGATAATTCAAAGATCGCTTTTCTCAGCCCGTGCGTATCAAGAAAAACAGAGTTTGAAGCACCTTCGGAAAAGGGATATATAGATTACAGCGTTACATTCAGAAATCTTATGAAAAAGATCGGAAATACGGATATTACCGGTTATTTTTCCGAGTGTGACCTCAGATCTTCCGGAATGGGAAAGCTTATGTGCGCCGAAGGAGGATTGTCAAAATATATTTCGTATTTCTTTCCGGACGATGCGATCATAGTAAACTATAACGGATTTGATGAAAATATCCGTTCACTGATCTCGCAGACCTGCGATCCCGGAATCCCGCATCCGCTCTCCGTGACTATCTCATCGTGCAAATACGGGTGTGTGAGCGGAAGCGGTTCAGGCATTGACGAAAAGAATAATCACGGCGTTTATTTCCGTATGCTGCGCGAGATCAACAAAGACGTGGTAAGCCAGAAGCAGAAATATTCAAATCACGGGGATTTTTATAATGCGGTATGTGAAGAGTTTGCCGGCCTTGATCCGCAGGATTTCCGCAGAAACGGAAACGATCGGTATGTTCAGCATCATAAAGTGCCGGAGCATATGATAAATACTATCTTCACAAGAATGCACATGCTGACTGAGGAATCCCGTAATGTAAACTGTCAGGCGTGCGGCTATCCCACCTGCCGTGATATGGCGGCAGCGGCGGCTAAAGGATATGCAAAGATAGAGGATTGCAGCAGGTTTGTGAGCAGCGAATTCCACAAAAAACTGTTCTTTGACGATATGACAGGCCTTCTCAGTTCGCAGGGATTTCATGTTGAGGCAAGGGCAATGCTCCAGTCAAACCCCGGAAAGAAATATCTGGTCTGCACCGGAAACATCAATGGGATCAAGACTATCAATGATCTGTACAATTTCAATGTCGGAAGTCAGGTTATAGT
>CAMOKN010000301.1 GCA_946617595.1 uncultured Clostridia bacterium | reverse complement strand
TTACCTGCATAATGACGGCGGAATCGCTTGACGGAACGCCTTTACCGCGAATCGTCCCGTATGCCTGCCACGACGGGCATTTTTACAGAGGAGTATATCCCCTGCATTACGATATGTCAACCGAATTCCGTGGCATAGACCCACACGGCAGCTTGTCAAAACCGTTCGTTGTACACATCTCCGAGAATGAACTGCGTACAAGCATGAGCGGAGTGGGAGTTAAGACCCTTGCCGGTGGAACCTATATCCGATTTAATATCTACGACTCTCCGAAACCGCAGACATTTTCTTTAATTGAAAACGGCGAATACGTTATGGATGATGACGAGGAAGAATGGAACCAACTGGGCGGGATAGAGCTTTATACAGAAGTCGAAAAAAATATTGACGATACGGAAATCTTCAGCTCAAACGGCGATAAGCTCATACTTACGCAGATAGGGTTTTACTCAAATACGTTTTCCATTATGCCACGGTACAGAAATGGTGATATCGTGAATATGCCGGAAATAAAGCTTGTTCTGAATGACGGTACAGCGAGACCTGCATACGAAAGTCCCAATATTTATTCGATGTGGTCGGATACATGGTGCTATTTCCTGTTTCCTGAGTTGATACAGCTTGACGAGTACAGCGGTATCGAAGTGGACGGAGTTCGTTATCTGAAAAACAGTTGAAGGCAATATCATGGCGCACAGATTTCGGTCTGTGCGTCTTTTTGCCTTAAAAACTTTCCTTTTTCCGATTTTTACTCAATAAACTACATATACAATTGAAAAATAACCGGATATATGATATAATTATTCTATACAAGTGTTGTTCACAGTGTACAAACGATGTTCGCAGGAATTGTTGGATTTTAACAAATCGTATCTTTTTTTGCAAAACAGCGTAACTTTTCACGTTTTCATTCGTTATATAATCAGAAGGCTTGTAAAAACAAATCTGGATAAACCAAAAAATATTTTGAGGTGTGAGATGCTTTCATTATACTTAAGCTTAGTCGATAACGAGGAACAGCGCACCCTCGTTGAACAGATTTATTCTGACTGTGAGCAGATAATGTACCGCACGGCGTACTCTATTCTGCATAACAAGCAGGACGCTGAGGACGCGGTACACGACGCTTTTTTGCGGATAGTTTCCGATATTGACAGGATAGCTTCGGTCGATCCCGGCAAACGCAGAAATTATGCGGTAATTGTTGCGAAAAATATTGCGATTGACCATTACAGAAAAAATAAAAAGCAGGTGGACATCGAAGATGTTCCGGAGTATGCGGACGAGGAGACCGATGTTGAACGCTCGGCTTTCGGTGAATATGATGCTGCGGCTCTGAACGAGGCTCTGTTAAGGCTGCCGGAGAACTATCGTGAGGCTCTTATAATGTATTACTACCATGATATGCCGCTCGAAAGCGTTGCCGGAACATTCGGAATAAGCTATGAGGCTGCAAAAGCGAAACTGTTCAGAGCGCGGAAGAAACTTTATGTACTGCTGAAAGAGGGTGAATAGCATGATCTGTGATTCATTCTATGAAGCGCTTGCTATGCAGGCTGCCGCGGCAGAAGCGGCGATACCTGAAATGCCGGTGCATAGATTTTCGCTGCGCTATAGGCTGAAGAAAAAAGCGCTTATCAAAGCCTATGAGAAGTCAAAAGAACAGAGCAGCAGCTTTCTGAGTACCTTTCACAAGCTGAGACTGCGTCAGAAGATAAGGGCAGCAGTGCTTATCACCGTGCTTATGCTTCTTCTTATATCCGCAGGTTCCGTGTTTGTAAACTACAGCATAGGAGGATTTTCCGGTTACAGGCAGTCAACGCATACCGATGTCAGCTTCGACAACTGGGAGGGTTCACCCGAAACACTTTATCCGCGATATAGTCTGACGTATGACCTTAGCGGCTGGAACAAGGATATACTCTGTGATGAGAAGAACAGATACTCCGAACAGTATAAAATCGGAAACAAGTATATTATCTATACCTATGAAACATGGGATAGATATACAGAGCATGATCCGGAATCTGATTTTGATGAGATGCACCCGGGCGGTGAGTTTGTTCAGGACAGAACACTGCATCATATAAATGCGGACGGTTCGGAGAAGCTTATCTGGACAGACGGGTCTTATTGGCTGTCTCTTGAATATGCCGGGATCACTTATGCGGAAGCGATGAAGATACGCGGATCATCTTATGCTCCTGCATACAGGATCACATACGATATGAGCGACTGGAATATGGAAGTAGTCAGCGATGACTTCCTGATGCGCTGGGTAGCCTATGACAGAAACGATCAGTATTTTGACTTCGTAGTGGAGATAAAGGAAGCATATCAGAACGTGCGCCTGAACACCGAGGGAACGGAGCCTGAGAGCAGGGAAGTGAACGGACATGAAGCATTATATTTTGTGCAGCCGGACGGTGTGTCACAGTATCTCGCGTATGATAACGGTGATTATATTTTTGAGTTCGTTTTTGATATTGAATATGACGAGGCTTTGAAAATAATAGATTCGGTAAAGTTTATGTAAATCCTTAAAAGGGCGGTGAGAGTATGATCTGTGACACATTCTACGAAGCACTTGCTATGCAGGCTGCCGCAGCAGAAGCGGCGATACCGGATATGCCGGAGCATAGATTTTCGCTGCGCTATAAGCGGAAGAAAAAAGCGCTTATCAAAGCCTATGAGAAGTCAAAAGAACAGAGCAGCAGCTTTCTGAGT
>CAMOKN010000300.1 GCA_946617595.1 uncultured Clostridia bacterium | reverse complement strand
TTGCACCAACTGCTTCGTCAAGTCTCCTCACCTTGCGTCAGCAAGCTTTCGGAGCCTTTCCTTGCATTTGGCGCAATCATCTCATTTTCTCTATTCAAAGCGGTTTTTAGAGGTACCCTATTGCAAAATCCGCGAAAAAATGATATAATGATATTACATTATATGAAAGGACACAAAAGTATGACTTACAAAGAAAGCTTTATCAGATTCATGGCAGACTGCGGCGTTCTGACTTTCGGGGATTTTACTTTGAAAAGCGGCAGAAAGGCACCGTATTTCGTTAATACCGGAAACTATAAGACTGGCGCTCACCTGTCACAGCTCGGAAAATATTATGCTGAGTGCATAAAACAAAACGGCATCGAAGCCGATACTCTATTCGGTCCCGCTTATAAAGGTATTCCACTTGCGGTAAGTGCCGCTTCAGCACTGTATGATAAGTATGGTATGGAAGTAAGCTACTGCTTCGACCGCAAAGAAGCCAAAGATCACGGCGAAGGAGGATTATTTGTCGGCAAACAGCTCACTGACGGAGAAAAGGTCGTGATTATCGAAGATGTAATGACTTCGGGAAAAGCTCTCAGAGAAGTCCTCCCGAAGCTCAAAGGTGCTGCCGATGTAAATATCACCGGAATGGTCATTACCGTTGATCGTATGGAAAAAGCACTTGACAGCGATATGAGTGCAGTTCAGTCGGCGTATAAAGAATTCGGGGTCAAGGTCTATTCGATCGTAACAATAAACGATATCATTGCAGCGATCGAGAAAGGTGTTATACCCGGCTCTGAATATCTCAGGGCTATGTATGACTACAGAAGCAGCTACGGCGTAGAATACTGATATTTCAGAATTCTTACCTGATAAAAAACACGGAGTAATCGGATTATTCCGTGCTTTGAGACTGTCAAAAAAGTCGCTTACGCTTGAGATTGGGGCTCGTCTGTCGGTCATCCCCCTCTCTGGCTTATGCTTTGCAAAAGCTTCACCTCCCCCAGTGGGGGAGACACACCAAACCCCGCTCCTTTCGGAACGCCGAAAGGAGCAAAGGCGAATACCGCTAAAGAGGAACTTGAAAAGTATCTTCACAACAAGAAAGCACAGAGTTATTCATGACTCTGTGCTTTTTATATCGTTCAAGTCCCGTTTTAACGGCGTCAGGTACACGCGCGTCAGTGCTTTTGCACCGGTTGCTTCAGCTGCACACGGCGTGGTCTGCCTACAGGGTAGAAAGTGAAATCACCGTAAGAGTTAAGACCAAGAGTCTCAACGGTAGAGCAATATTTATCGGCTGCGCAGACGATCCAGCTTTCACGGTATTTCGGCAGCTTTGTGAGGGTAAGCGGCCACATGTGCTTGCGGATAATATCAAGCTCGATCTTGTTCAGGCGAAAATACTTGAAGGCGTTTTTTGAGGCTGTATTCGGGTGTGCGAATCCATGAAGACCATCCCCGATATTGTTCACCTTATGCCAGTCATAGAGAAAGAAATCATGAAGAAGCGCTCCCCTTACAAGACTCTTTTTGTCACACTTTATTCCGAAAATATCCGCAATGCGCAGACTGTACGCCGCTACTGCCATGCAGTGCGCAAATACCGAGACATTTCCGTGCTGTATAAGCTTACGGGTGTATTTCATCTGCGTACTGTCTATGATAGGCTTTACTGTTTCATCAAAAAATCTCTGTTCGTCACTTGACAGCTTCTTCATTTACGATATTTTCACCGGCTTCTTTTTCTGACTGTTCTTTAAGGCTCTGCTGGTACTTTTTCTTTGCAGCTGTCTGCCTTATGACTGTTACTATGATATCTATTATCATAGCAGTTCCCATAACGATATCATATATCAGTATGAATGTAGGATTCAGCACGCCGACCAGCAGATCCATTACCCAGCTCAGAAGATAAACCATGAGCAATGCCATAAGTCCCCAGAAGAGTGAAGATATGAGCGATATACGGTTCTTGAATGTAAATTTCAGCATACTGTAATCCCAGAACTGCTTGTGGAAAGCAGTCTCCATGAGCCAGCCCACAAAAAATTCAAGCATCGTGCAGCAGATCATTCCCACAAAATATACTATAAACCCGTTGAATTTGAACGGAAGACATATCGTGAGCAGCAGCAGCGAACCTACACCGTAGATCGGGATATAAGGTCCTTTCAGGAATCCCCTGTTTATCAGGCGGTGATGATATGTAGATTCGATTATCGATTCCTGTATCCAGCCGTAGTTGCAAAACACAAAGAACATAAAAAAGATCTCTGTGATACTGTGTTCATAAAGAAGCATTTTCTTTTCTCCTTATCATTCGTGTTTCTTTCCCTTTGTATTGTTCTGAGGGGAATTTATATTTCTGTTGACTACAACACAATCCACTTCTTCCCATTTCTCAGATCCGCTCTTTATCTCTTTGTCAGCAGCAAGCGTATTTTCATAATGGTACAGAAGCTGCACCGCCTGCATCGCGATCTCTCTGTCTGCGCTGTTGAGCATATTCTGAAATGCGGGATTCTGTTCGTCAACAGTATGATAAACATTTACGGTATTGGGATCATCTTTTTCGACCACGACCCTGTAAATATCCAGTTTTTCCTCACTGCCCAGTGAGGTCAGACCGTAAAGCATACACTCATTTGCAGCCGTGCCATTGTTTACATAACACTCATATATGTACAGACTCGTATTCAGCTCAAGAGTGCTGTTTATGGCATTTGCGGCGGTTATCGCAAATTTCTCATTATCGCTCTTGATAAAATCCGTAAACATCAGTATCGGTACCATAAATCCGACGCAGCCGGCGATCAATATAGCCGCTACGATCGCAAGTCTTTTAATAAGTACCTTATTAATAGGCTTTTTCTCTTTTTTCTGTTTTGTCTTCTTGCCTTTTTTCTTTTTACCGCCTTCTTCGGAGGTATCTACTCCTTCCTGCTCCTCGCCCTCACCTTCGGCACTTTCGTTGTCTGCGCTTTCACTGCCGTCTTCATTTACGGCAGGAGATTCTTCAACCGGAGCTGCTTCGGCATCTCCTTCATCATTGCCGAAGTCCATTCCCATCATAGCTTCGATCTGATCCTGAGTGAGCGGCTGTCCGGCAGCGGCTGAATTTTCCGCACCTACTTGCTTTTTCGCAGCATTGAGCATTGAAGTGAACTGTTCGGAGTCCTGTTCTTCATCTATTTCTTCATTTTCAATACCCGGCAAACCTTTCACTTCCCTCCGGTAGAAATATGATCTGCATAACGCACATAATACAATTATATTTATTATATCATAACACGACAGAAATTGCAATACTTATTTTCCGCAAATATTACATAAAAAATTTGGAAAAACTATTGACAAACAGGTGAAGGTCTGCTATAATATATTCATACCAATCAGATAGGATTTATCAGAAAATGAAAATATCACTTCACCGCCGATGTTGTACCGGCACTTTATTTACCAATAATTCATAAGCTGAAATAATATCAATTATACATCAAAAGGAGAAAATTACCATGAACATCAACAAAAAGATCAGTGACCTTATCGGAAGAACCCCCCTGCTTGAGCTCGGAAACATCGAAAAAAACCTGAATCTTGAAGCAAAAGTCGTTGCAAAGCTCGAATACTTCAATCCCGCAGGCAGCGTAAAGGACAGGATCGCCAAAAATATGATCGACAATGCCGAAGCAAGCGGCAAGCTCAAGCCCGGAAGCGTTCTGATCGAACCTACAAGCGGTAATACAGGCATCGGTCTCGCTTCTGTAGCAGCAGCACGAGGCTACAGACTCATTATCACAATGCCAGAGACAATGAGCATCGAGCGCAGAAAGCTTATGAAGGCTTACGGCGCAGAGCTCGTACTCACCGAGGGCGCAAAGGGTATGAAAGGCGCTATCGCAAAAGCGGAAGAGCTTGCAAAAGAGATCGAGAACAGCTTTATCCCCTCGCAGTTCACCAATCCCGCAAATCCCGAGACTCATGAGAAAACCACAGGACCCGAGATCTGGGAGGACACCGACGGAACTGTAGATATCTTCGTAGCAGGTGTCGGAACAGGCGGAACCGTTTCCGGCGTAGGAAAATATCTGAAATCAAAAAATCCCGATGTAAAGGTAGTAGCTGTTGAGCCTAAGGACTCCCCCGTTCTGTCGGAGGGCAAGTCGGGTCCTCACAAGATACAGGGCATCGGCGCGGGATTTGTTCCGGAAACTCTCGATACAAAGATCTATGATGAGATAATCACAGTAGCAAATGAAGACGCTTTTGAGACCGGTCGTCTTATTGCCAAGAGCGAGGGCGTGCTCGTAGGTATTTCCTCAGGCGCTTCACTGTGGGCTGCTATACAGCTTGCAAAACGTCCCGAAAACAAGGGTAAGACCATTGTCGCACTTCTCCCTGATACCGGCGAACGCTATCTCTCAACTGCAATGTTTGAATGATACCTCGCACATATATACATTACGACCCGCGATGCCTGTGCATCACGGGTCGTTTTTCCGTTCAGCATTTCTCGCTGCAAGCAGCTATTTTTTCTACCAAATGGTTATTTTCAGGTTCCCTTTAGGGTACCTCTAAAAACCGCTTTGAAAAGAGAAAATGTGGCAGCCGTGTCGAAGACGAGGAAAGGCTCCGAAGGCTTGCTGGTCTGTCGGTCAGCCCCTCTGTCTCGCAAGCTCGACACCTCCCCGCTGCCGGG
>CAMOKN010000299.1 GCA_946617595.1 uncultured Clostridia bacterium | reverse complement strand
TTTGATCCGCAAAAAATAAAAAAAAGGCAGTACCGTCTGTCGGCGACGGTACTGCCGTTACAGATGTTATCATACCGCCTGCGCGGTATAGAGTTTGTAATAATCGCCCCGTTTTGCGATAAGTTCATCGTGGGTGACACTCTCGGTTATGCCCTTTTTTGTAACATACATTAATGTCGTTGCGAATACCGATAGGAAGATGTATGACGCGTGCGAGTTTTTCTTTTATAAATATTGTTTTGACTGACCAAAACCTCTGTCTTGTATGTCAGTGCACAGAGGTTTTTGTTGCATTTGCTGCAAAAGCAGTGTATAATATTGTTGATAATGCCGATTTTTAAAAAGGAGTTATACTTTTAGCCGTTCCCAATTGTTTAAAGTACAGAAAGCGCTTTTAAGTGAAAGGAAGTGGGTCGATGTCCGGACTCGATCTTGACCGATACATAGAACTATATCGCAGAACGGTGACAGATACCGCGTTGTTTATAGTGAAAAATCCTGCCGATGCAGAGGATATTGCACAAGATGTTTTCCTGAAACTGTTTACATATCAAGGCAGCTTCAACAGTGACGAGCATATAAAGGCATGGCTGATAAGATGCACTATAAACCATAGTTTCAATCATCTGAAGTCTCATTGGAACAAAAACTATGTTTCTATTGACTCACTGGGAGAAATGCAGGATAACAAGACCAATGATGACAACGGAATCAGAACCGCGTTAATGTCACTGAACCCCAAACTCCGTACTACGCTGTATCTTTATTATTACGAAGGTTACGGAGTCGCCGAGATCGCCGGAATGCTGAGGATAAGTGCAGCGGCTGTAAAATGGCGGTTAAAGCGCGGACGGGATAAGCTGCGGAATGTTCTTGATGATGAAAGGAGTTTAGATCATGAACTATAAAAAGGCAATTGATAATACACTGAGCGATATGAACGGCTCTTTTCGTCCTATGAGCAATACTGAGTTCAGCAGAAAGGTACAGGAAAGGGCAGATATAATGAGCAGCAATGAGAAAAAAGCACTTCATTCCGGTATTGTAGAATTATCACCGGTGCAGCCGGAACACAAGAGCAATAAAGTATTTAACATTATTGCAGGCATAGCCGGATCAGCCGCAGTCCTCACCGGAGCGGTATTCGGGCTGAACTGGCTGGGTGAGCACGGCGGGCTGAAAGAGAGAGGGATCGAGAGCAGCAACGGCGCGGGGTATCATGATACATCGGAATCATCGAGCGCGGTGCAGACAGATGTTCCGTGCACAATGCCGGCAAAGGCAGGCGAGGAATTTGTTCCGCCGGCTATGGATATTCCCGACCCGGAAACGCTGCCGGATATAAATGAGCTTTACGGGAAGGCTGTGCAGTTCCACGACGCGACCGTGTGGCTTAACAGAGCAGAATATGACGGTGAAACATTTACCGCAAGATTCAGCCTTCTGTACACGGGCGATAATTATGAAACTTACTCTCCGGAATATGTAAAACTTACTGTCGGGACACCCATAGATTATACTGCCGAGGAGTTCAGCATAGAAGAAGTTCCCGAAGCTGACAGCTGCACTCACCGCTGCACTTATTCCGTACCTGTAAAGCTTGAACCCTTAAAGGCTTATGCTATGGGAATAGAATATCTGAATACAGACGGAAAGACCACACAGCCTATCGAAGCGGACAGACAGCAGTATAAATTCGTGTATAAGCCGATGATAGATTTCTTCGAGCTTCCCGACATCACCGGACTTAATATAGATGACGCTGTGAGATTGCTTCAAAACAAAGGCATAAAATACTCCGTCACACGTTCGGAAAGTAGTGAAGTTCCCGAAAACTGCGTAATACGGACTGTACCGGAAGCCGGAGCAGCAGTAGAAAAAAAGTCAACGATCGTAGCTGTTTATGTCAGCAGCGATATGCCTTCTTCCTTTGAAACTTTTGCCGAAGCCGGAGAAGCCTACGGATACGATCTTCTTGATTTCGGCGTCGGTGCAAGGATATATACCACGAGCCTGTACGGCTGCGATATTATACAATCGTCTAAATACGTGGACAATTACTCTGAATCCGGCACTGTCACAACCACTATCGGAACACAGAACAGCAAAAGCGAAAAGCCGGAGCTGACAACACAGACCGTCCTGATTGCAGATACGCCCGAAGACCGCATAAGCGGGCTTGCACAAATGAACGGGTTTGACCCGGAAAAGCTTGAACACGAGTCATATTTCAGCGACAATCTCGGTCTGACAGTCGATACATACTATGGACGGGAAGAAAATGTGCAGGGCAGTCTCAATGCTGTTGATATATGGTCTTTGGCACTTATTGATGACGGTAATGTGCTGTATGTTCTGAGCTTTGAGAATATCGGCGGTCTGACTGATGTATTGACAGGTGCAATCAGCGTTACCGACCCGCGGACAGGCTACTGGGAGGGTGACGACGCTATCGACATTCTGAAACAGTACGCCGGCGATGATTACTGCTTCCCGTTTGAGAAGCTGGAGAAGGAGAAAGTGTCATACTATGACGGCGATAAATGGACTAACAGCGACGAGATCAAATTCAATTTCGCCGTTGGTGAGGAAGGCGTTCCGATAAAGGCGATCACGAGCGGTACAGTTATCGAAACATTCTCCAGAAACGTTCCGGGGTATGGAGAAGGCATTTACATCACCATACAGGCGACTGACGGAAGAAAATGGAGATACAGACATCTCAGCGACTTTTATGTGACCGAGGGAGACACCGTGCGCGCAGGTGATGTTATTGCCGCAGTCGGCGCTACCGGCTGGTGTACGGGTCCGTGCCTTACGATATCTTTCCCCGACAGTGATGTCATAGCCCCTGAACAAACAACAGAATAAGCAGAACCCCGTACTGCAAAAGCGGTACGGGGATTTCATGTTATTCGGTTGTCATTATTTCAAGCATTATCATTACGCCGAGTCGGAACCCGCGGGCTGTGTATCGCGGCACGGTTGTCTCTGAAACGTTCTGTGTCTGGCGCAGGTTTCCCGCACGGGCTGATCTCGCCATAATAAAGCTTGCTGATAATAGACTCCATAGATTTTTTCTCCGGTATTAAAGGCTATACCGCATAAAGAGCGTGCAGTGATTGCGAAGTCAGATTTTTCGTCAGATTGTACAGAAATGACGCATGGCTTTTGAAGGTTTCTCTTTTGCGCGCATCGTGCGCGCCTTTGGAAACCTTCTGAACGACTTCCTGTCGTTGCTGGCGCAAGTCAAGGAATTTCTGTGCAAGATGA
>CAMOKN010000298.1 GCA_946617595.1 uncultured Clostridia bacterium | reverse complement strand
CCAGACCCCTCCACCCCTCCGCCCTCCTGAAAGGCGAATAACTGAGTGAATAGTATCAGTTCACGATCATACAAAAGCAAAAGCACAGAGTAGTTGTACTGCTCTGTGCTTTTACGTAATATGAGCAGTGCTCAATTTAGTTCTGCATCAGCCTTTCGGGAAGGAGAAATGGTGGGGTCTGGGGAGGGACGGCAGGAAGCCGTAAAGAAGCTCAAAGAACGCCGTCTTGCGCTGTACTGCACAAGGCGGCGTTCTATTGTAGGGGGAAGGATTCTTATTCAATGATCGGTTCGTCGGGTTCTGCGGTAACTGTGGTCACTACGGTCACTGCCGGTGAAGCATGGATCTCATGCTCAGGGACAACGCCAAGCTCCGACATCTTTATCTCCATGCCGTTTACCGAGATAGTCTTCATATCCGTGAACGTCAGAGCATCTGAAAAGACAGTAACTTCAGTAATGCCATCTATATCATCGACTGACATATTGCTGTCGGAAACGATATAGGTGTTATTCTCAAAATCGGTCACGCTGACTGTCAGATTTCCGGCAATATCATAAGATACGGGACACGTGAAATGCAGTACCGCACAGTGATCGGAGACTGTCAGGTCTTCGTATCTGACTCCTTCAAGCCCGAACTGCCCCATATCCACGCCGACAGAATCTGAATAAGCGACAGGTTCTTCAAGATACGCCGAGGTTACTGCCAAGCTCGTGGTAAACATAGGATTGGGTCCGGCTACGCTTATCTCCGTGCTGTATGTGTAGTCGTACGGTATATCATCGCTGTACACAAAATGTGTAACATCATAGAAGCGAATGTTTACAAAGTCGTTCGGTGCGCTGTACCTGAATGTGCAGGTATAGTGTACGGTGTTACTGTCACGGGCAATATCAACAAAGGATTCCGCTCCGGGTATCGAACGATCAGGTGAAAGTATCTGATCCGCCAAGCAGATCAGCACTCTCGGCTCCGGCTCGTCCTCGGGTATTCCGTCCGGATAGATAACATCATAGCTCGCTGAGAAAGTTGTTCCGTCAAATTCAAAATGACCTATCCTGACATCATAATCCACAAATCTGAACAATGACGGGTCGCTCGGGCTCGGTAAAACACCGGTGTCCGATGCGTCATAGATACCGTCTTCCGAAGACTTATGATCTATCACAGTATGACCGTCAACGGTTATCTTTTTTATCTCTCTCGTGTCGATCTTATCAAGGAATGTCCCCGAAACATAGCCGAAGTTTAACCCGAAAGTCGATTCTATGCTTTTTTCATTGATGAAAGCCGTTGTTCCGTCGAAAAGCACAATTGCGACCTCAGGCACGTGTGAAGGAACTGTTCCGTCACCCTCGTCTGCTTCGCCCGACCCTTTTCCGGGGTATGAGACAAGAAAGCTCATCGGCGTAACATAGACGCTGGAACTCTTCGAGTATGAAACAGTGGATACCGCACCATTCAGAGCAAACATATAAGACATATCCGGACAGGAGACGGTGAACAGGTTTTTATCTTTATCCCGTTCGGAAGTATCATCTTCTGAGACTGTACTCAGTCTGAACTCGATCTGAGCTGAAGGCTCATACAGATAAAACTGTGCCGCACAGTGTGCGGTGCTGCCGTCGATCTTCTCGATATCGCTTTTTCCGCTCGACATAACAGGTGTACGCTGAGACAATATTATCTTTGTTTCCGGGTCGATGCGGTCAAAATCCCCGCCTTTTTTGGTTGTAACATCATAATGCATTATAAGCGTTATACCGTCAAAAGCATACTCCGTTATACGGCAGGTGCAGTTTTCAAACTCATATACCGCATCAGCCGGAATTACTCCGTATGAAAGATCGTTGAACGCCTTGTCCGATCCCTCCGGGTTTTGCATGAGAACAGATGTAACGTTCGGTTCACTCAGAACGCTGGTGGTTATCGACGCCATAGAGTCTTCGCCCAGATGTACCGTATCCGGTGCCGGTGTTGTCACAGGCGATGTAAGAGACGAATATCCGGCACCGTGCTCCGATTTTATCTCAACTCCTCCGAACCCGAATCTGCCGCCTGCGAAAAATCCCAGTCCCGCAGCGGCAGCCGTCAGCGCCGCCACACCTGCTATCACAGGTGCCTTGCTGCGCTTTTTCTCAACTTTTGGGACCGTTATCTCCACAAGTTTCCTCACATTTTCATTTTGTTTATTATCATTCTTTTCCATAGTATCAGCCCTTTCAATGATGCTCCTGACAAAGCTGTCGTCATCTGTCTGCGGAACTATTCTGTCAAAAGTATCTTTCATCATTTTATCGAAGTCGCTCACAAAGCTCACTCCCTTCATCGTCATCAGCCTTTTTTAACAGCTCTTTAAGGCGTTTTCTGCCTCTCCAGAGCTGTGAAGTCACCGCTGTTTCGGTATCTCCCATAAGCTCTGCGATCTCTTTTACGGAATATTCCTCGTAGTAATACAGATAAATGACGGTTCTTGTCTTCACCGTAAGTTTTGACATTGCCGCAAGCACCACGCTGTCATCATCTTCGGGCGCCGGAACTGTAATTTCATCATTCAGCGGCTCGGAGAATCTGTACCAATGCGATTTCAGCAGGTCCTTGCACCTGTTCGCAGCAACACGAAAAAGCCATGCTCTTACATCTTCATCGCCGGGGAAAGTCATATTTCCGGTGTAGAGCTTCAGAAATGTATCCTGCACAACATCTTCTGCGTCGGCATGATTTTTCGTGTAGCACAGCGCAAGTCTGTAGATGCCCGCGCGGTACTTCCCGACAAGCCGGGAAAACTCGATCTCTGTCATTCTGCGTATTACTCCTTGATAATTTGAAGGTTTCCCGAATGTGCTGCTTCGTGCAGCGGCGCGCGCTTTTGGAAACCTTCTCTGCTGTCTCCTGCAGTTTACCGAAAGGACCTTTCATATAATAAACGATCGAAATAATTAAAATGTCACTGCAATAATAAAATTTTACAGAAAAAATAAACCGCCTCAGGTAAACCCGAGACGGTATTCTTTGCGGGGCGTTCCACGCATGTCTCTGTCGAACGCTTTAGATTTTTGCAAGACTTGTGTGATACGGGCGAAAAATAACCCGCCTACGGATAACCATAGGCGGATTCGCCGTGGGGCGTTCCCCACTGGCGCGCCACGAGGGATTCGAACCCCCGACCCCTTGGTTCGTAGCCAAGTACTCTATCCAGCTGAGCTAGTGGCGCATCAAAAATTACTAATTTATTATACACTAAAGTTTCGGGTTTGTCAAGAGATATTTTTGAAAATTTTGTGTCAATTCGTCATTGTTATATTTGCTTGACTTTTGTAACTATAAATGTTATACTGTAAAGTGAAATATTATTTTTAGGCTATACCGCACAAAGAGCGTGCGGTGATTGCCTTTACCCTCAAACAGAAAGGAAAATAGCTATGTTTTGCGGAAAATGTGGGAATAAGCTTCCCGATAATGCAAAATTCTGCCCTAAATGCGGAAATATGATAAGCGCCCCTGAGCCGGTACAGGAAGTTGCCGACAGCGTGACAAATGCGGCAGAGACTGTCCGTGAAAACGCTGCCCCGGTTGTCGGAATGGCTGCGACTGCAGTTGAAGCGGCTGAACCGGTAATTGATGCCCCTGCTCCCTCCCCTGAGATCACCGAACAAGTGCAGAATACAGTTGAAGCAGTGGAAGAAACTGCACAGCAGACCGCCGAAACTGCGGTTGAGACTGCACAGCAGACTGCTGAAACTGCGGTTGAGACTGCACAGCAGACTGCCGATACTGCGGCTGAAACTGCACAGCAGACCGCTGAAACTGCGGCTGAAACTGCACAGCAGACTGCCAAAACTGCGGTTGAGACTGCACAGCAGACCGCCGATACTGCGGTTGAAACTGCACAGCAGACCGCCGAAACTGCGGTTGAAACTGCACAGCAGACCGCCGAAACTGCGGTTGAGACTGTACAGCAGACCGCCGATCAGCCCGACTTCAATAAACGTCCCGTTCAGAACCAGCCCACAGATATAAAATCGAATCCGGCATCTTACGAATACCCTACCGTTCAGCCCGAGGAGACTTCCGCGCAGGCTCATGTACCTGATACTGCCGAACCGGTCATTCCCGAACAGCCGACAGCTGTTCCCCCTGCAGAAGCTGCACCGACAGAATTTGCGCCTGTTTCCGAAAATACGGCAGAAACGTCTGTTCCCCCAAAAAAGAAAAAGAAGAAGACAGGACTTATCATAGGCGCTTCGGCGGCAGCCGTTGTAATAGGCGGCGCAGCTGTGGGATATTTCGGATTCCACGATGAGATAACGAAGCTTGTGATGGGTAAGACAGGCTACGCAAAAATGATAACCGGAAGTGCTGTTTCCGGAGCGCTGAACACTGCCGAAACTATAGGCTATGATTCAAAAGGTGCAGTGATCGGCTTTATATCAGGAAATTCCGGCAATTCAGAAGCATCAGGATTTGACAGTTTCGATTCATATACATCAGCTGCGGCGGCACCGCTCAAAATAATAAAGAGCGCATCGTCTTCCATACCTGAGGGAACTTCTCTTAATACCGTCATAGATATTGACATAAACGCAGGAACTGCTATTACTTCCATGCAGCAGGAAGGGATAAAGGAATTAACAGATCTTATCAGCGAATTTTCCTATGTCTTCTCCGCCGCAAACGGAGATACTGACAAAATGGGATTCGGAATATCCGACAGCAGCGGAAATATAGGCTCTGTTGAGCTGTACACCGCATCTGACGGACGGACTGTCATTGCTTTCCCAGGTGTGTCCGACAAGACACTGGAGATCAGTGCCGAGCAGTCACAGAGCATTTTCGGCTCTGACCAGAAAAAGGTAAAACCGCTCGAAAACAGCGAAATAAAGCGCCTTATGCTTGAGATCGCCGAGATATTCTATTCAGAGTATGACAACGCAGAAATAAATTTTGCGGGCACAGCGACCATGAGCGGCGCTCTTGCCGGAGCAGATACATCGGTGGATATCACGGTTTCCGGAAAAACCGTTGAGATAACATTGACTCCCGATCAGCTCCGCTCGATAATGGACAAGATCAGTGAGCATCTTGCAAACGACACATACCTTATCAATTATTTCAGCAGCAGTTTCGGAATTTCAGAGAGCGATTACAAAAAGCTGTTTGAAAACAAGATAAGCGGCGATCTTCCGACCGTTACGATCACACACATCGTCGATGTGCATAACAAGGTGCTTGCAAGCAGCGTGAAGGCATCAAGCTCCGGTTCTTCAAATGAAGTTTCCGCTGCGTTTATAGGAAATGACGATAAATCGTATATGTCAGCTGCGATCACAGGTTCCGGCGGAAATTCAGAGACCCTCGAATTTGCCGAAACAAAGAGCGGCAAAAAGAACGGAAAGGCTGTTATAAGAGCTGCAAGATCCGGCAGCAGCAGTTTTGAATTCAAGCTCGATCTCAGCTACTCTGACTTTGATATACAGGACTGGCTGGGATACAAGGTACCTGTCGGTTCATTTGAATTAAAGCTGTCCGACCCCGAAGCATTTGCGGATCTGCTGAAAAAGAATATCTCAGATTCCGACAGCAGCAATGCAAAGATGATCGACGAGCTGAAAAAGCTCAGCCTGACCTCGGTATTGACACTGGAAAACGGCACATATAATTGCAATTTAAGCGTATCAGCAGGTGATATCGGCTCTGCTGAGCTTAATGTATCGTCTGTTTCCGGGACCGATACCGCAACTCTGCCGGACACATCTTCAAGCATAAGATCCGATGACCCTTCCGGTTCAGAAGCCATGACAGAGCTTAGCGACGACGCTATGAAGTGGCTCCGCGAGCTTTGCAGGCGTTCTGATTTTCTTGATTCTTCGCTGGGCGTTTCAATAGATAACGCAATAGCGCAGTCAGAGCGTCAGAAACGCTTCAAGGAGCATTACAGCGCTTATGATACTTATGCGGATTATAATGCTTCCGAAAATGCATACAAAATATCCGACGAGTTCTATGATATAGTAAGAAACGCTGTTTCTCAGCGCAAGGGAACCGTTTCCGGCGTGATAAAGCTTTACTTCAAAGACGGAAAATGCGATATAATCGACAACGGCGGCATTGATTTCATAGTTCCGGATATTGACGGTCTTGACAGCGTATATGCGGAGATCTTCTATGACAGCAGAGTATCGGATTCAATAGTCGGTGTCACCACCGTATTCACCGATGACAAGAACGATCTTCCCGAAAACCTGCCTACGATATTCAACTATATCGACGGCGTATATGACTGGGCGGAAGACAGCCGCAACTCATATATAGGAGACTTCGTTACCGGTACAGCTCCGTATCTTTCTGAGGGAACTCCCGAGACAACCGAGATAATCGCTCAAAGTCTTTCTCCCGAAGAACTGGATCAGACAGCAGAAGACCTTTCATACCTTGTCGAGGAATATTTAGGTATCAGCGGCACTATCGGAATGTACAAGAAAATACCTTCCGGCAATATCATAGCCGTATTCGACTGCGGTGAGGACGGACGCTGGACTCCCTCCACTGCCTATGCCGAGAACGCAAATGCCGGCACGAGTATCTTATCCGACAAATTCTGGTCTGACATTAAAGACAGACTGAATGATGCTTCCGGTTATAATGACAGCCTGAGATCGCTGCGCGCAGGATTTTATTTCTATGAGAACAGATATGTCGGCTGTCTCGTAATGGGCAATAACGAGAACGAGGACTTTGACCTCTACGGTCTGCCGACTCCTGAAAACTTCCGAAACGGAGTATTCGACGGCTGGTACACTCCCGGCTCTGACGAGACAGGACCCGGCTATTTTGCGGATTACAGCGGAAATACGATCTATCTCGGCTCATACTGCCTGATATCCGGCAGCAATCTTATCGTATCCGACGGAATGTCGGCAGGCGGCATTGAAGATATGCCCTACGGCGAATGGGATATCATAAGCGTGAACGAAAAGGATCCTTCCGAATATGCAGGTACTCAGCCGGGCACCGAGTATCTTGACGGCGGATATGTACTCGTTGAAGGCGGAGAACTGAAGTTTATGCTGAATGACGGCTCGGTACATTCAAGGTACATAATCAAGTTCGACGATGAAGAAGATGACGGTATGTATGCGTATATCTATCATGATGAAGATGCCGCCGCAAATGATGAGCCGGTAGGTAGGCTCTATTTCGTTGCCGGAGGAAAAACCGCTTATTTTGCAAATGAAGACAGCGATATGATATATGAGCTCAGAAAGAAGGGAATATCGGACAATATCGTCATAGATATCCCCGATGATTTCGGCGAGGTAAAAGAAGATGCGACACTCAGCGATATAGCCGGCGAGTGGGAGAGCGAATTCAAAGGAAATACTGTCACATTTGCGATCTCTTCAGACGGTATTTACGGAGCCTACAGCATAGGTGCCAGCAACTTCATGTATATAAATCCCACTGAGGGAGGCTTCGACATCTACGCGGATATTTATGGCAGAGACAAAGCTGCACGCATCATTTACAGCGAAGAAACGAACAAACTGCTTATCTTCGATATACTCGCAGATGAATCGCTTGTGTTCAGAAGAACAGCTTATCCGACCAAAGCTCCTTTTTACGGAACCTGGACGATCACAGATCTTTCCGGTCAGGATGAAGAAAGCGTATCATATACATATCTGATGATTTCAGAATATTTTGTTTTAGCAATAGACTCTGATATAACGGATAAGTACATAATCTTCGCAAACCAGGATGATGACACCGACAAAATATTCCGCCTGTTCAGGGGCAATGATCCTGCTTCTGAAACCGGTCTTGTGGGCGAATATAACGCTGATGACGATACGATCACCCTGACAGTTAAAAATTCCGACGGACAGCAGAACGTGGTCACTTACAGACGTGCGATATCAGACCAATACAGATAATCCCACAAACGGAGGAAATTAAAAATGCGGCTCGCGGTTACAAACGAACAGATGCAGACGGCGGAATCAAACGCCGAGCGAAACGGCATTTCTTATATGAAGCTTATGAAGAATGCCGGTGAGGCGTGCTTCGGACGCATATCAAAGCTGCTCGGCGGAGTTGCCGAGAAAAATTTCGTTATACTCGCAGGCAGAGGAAATAACGGCGGTGACGGGATCGTTATCGCCGATATGCTCACCGAGGCGAGAGCGTCTGCAATACTTGTTTTTGTGCAGGATCTGCCGAAATCCAACTGCGCGAGACAATGTTATTCTACGTATGAGAAGAGCATAAAATCCTGCATCTACGTTCACAGAAAAGATGTTGTAAAGCGCGCGATAAGTAACTGTGATGCAGTTATCGACTGCGTTTTCGGCACCGGCTTTCACGGACAGCTCGATGAGAGCGTTGCGGATCTTTTCGATCATACAGCACAGACGTGCCCGGGAATAAAGATCTCGGTAGATGTTCCGAGCGGCATAAACAGCGACACCGGAGAGATCGCGGAGCACGCGTTCTTACCCGACTTCACGATTGTTCTCGGCGCAATGAAAAGGGGTCTTTATTCTCACCCGGCTTATGAGAGCTGCGGAAACATCTATCTTGCTGACATCGGGATCCCTCAGCAGTGCTTTACAGGCTGCGAGGCTGTGCTGTCCGAAAAAGTACTGCTCGAATTTATCCCTGAGAGGAAGAAAGTCTCACATAAGGGGACTTACGGTAAGATGCTGAATATCGCAGGCAGCGCGTATTATACGGGTGCTGCGATGCTCTCAACAAACGGTGCGCTGCGTTCGGGAGTAGGGCTGTGTACTCTTGCAACTCCGATGCGGGTCATAAACGCGATAGCGGCAGCAATACCCGAAGCGGTCTATCTGCCGCTTGAACAGGACTTTGACGGATTTATCAATGACAAATCCGTTGATATGATAATGCTCGAAATAGAAAAGCGTAAATTTGACGCTATCCTGCTTGGCTGTGGGCTCGGAAACAAGGACACGACCGCAGATCTGACAGAAATCGTCATAAAAAACGCAGATTGTCCGATAATTATTGATGCGGACGGTCTTAATTCGATATGCCGGAATATAAATATACTAAAGGAAAGCAAAAAGGGCATTATCGTGACTCCGCACCCTGCCGAATTCGCACGAATGACCGGAAAGAGCATTGAGGAAATACAAAACGACAGGATAGCAGCGGCAAAGGAGTTTGCAAGAAACTACGGCTGTGTTACCGTGCTGAAAGGCGCAAACACAGTCATTGCGTCACCGTCAGGAGAAACGTTCATAAACACGACGGGAAACGCCGGACTTGCCAAGGGAGGAAGCGGCGACGTGCTTGCCGGAATGATAGCCTCGTTCGCAGCGCAGGGAGTTGAACTTCCGTATGCCGCTGCTCTCGGAGCATATCTGCACGGCCTTGCGGCGGACGTGCTGTCAACGCGCGTAGGTATGGGCGGCATACTGCCGAGAGATATCCCGGAAACACTGCCGGAGATAATGAAACGCTGACCTGCAAAAAGCAGAAGACGTTTCACAGCCCTTTTCTTTTCCGATAATCAAGAAAGAAAAGGTGAAAGCTGTGAAACGTCTTATTTTTGTTGTACCCGTTATAGCCGCGCTGTCAGCCTGCTCGGTGCAGGGAGCTCCCGGCACCCGAAAAGCAGAGCTCGATATCCCGTTCAGCGCAGAAGCCGAGATATCCTACGGCAGCTCAGAATGCAGCGTGCAGATAAAGCGAATGGAAAGCGGCTGGTGGGAATTTGCCGTTACTTCCCCGTACCCACTCGAAGGTCTTATCATCACTGTCAACGACGGTCAGACCAAGCTTAAAATGTATGATATGGAAAGTATCTCCGATGTCAGCGACAACGCCGTCAGTATGGCAAAAGCTCTTGTCACCGCATACGACTGCGCAGCGGAAAACGGTGAAGCCGTTTCCTCCGGCGGTACCCTCACAGTATCCGGTACTTCCCCCCTCGGTGAGTATTCCCTCACCCTCGCAGACGACAATACACCCGCCTGCTTCAGCGTGGATTCATGCAAGCTCTCCGCCGATATCTCAAAATTCGTCAGACTCGAACGTGATGATGAGCCGGAAGCAGAGATAATCGAGTGAGAGAAACAAGAGAACTGAGCGATCGCTGCGCTCGAGAAAACTGAGAAGTCGCTGCGCTCGAGAAAATTGAGAGGTCGGTGCGCTCGAGAAAACTGAGAGGTCGCTGCGCTCGAGACTGGGGGAAACCTTTTGTGAACAAAAGGTTCTCCCCCAGACCCCTTTCCAAAAAACTTTACATGCTTCGCAGTCATTTTTCAGAATAACTGCGTAAATGAAAACACAGGGCACATTACTGCCCTGTGTTTTCATTGCGACACAACAGAATATATTCAATTCTCTGCGTTTCTCTTCTTAGCTTCTATATCAGCAAGAGCTGCTTTTCTCGAAAGTCCGATCTTACCCTGGTTGTCGATCTTTATTATCTTGACGATTATCTGATCTCCTACGTTGCAAACGTCCTCGACCTTCTCTACACGGCGGTTTTCAAGCTCGGAAATGTGTACCATGCCTTCCTTGCCGGGTGCAAATTCAACAAATGCGCCGAATTCCTTCACACGTACAACCTTGCCCTTGTAGATAGCGCCGATCTCAGGATCGGTAACTATAGATGTGATCGTATCCATGCAAGCGTTAACCTTGTCAAGGTCGCTGCCGCAGATAAATACGTTTCCGTCCTCGTCAATGTCGATCTTTACCTCGAAATCAGCGCAAAGCTTCTGGATCACCTTTCCGCCGGTGCCGATAACATCTCTGATCTTCTCGGTCGGAACCTTCATATTCATCATCTTCGGAGCATACTTGTTCACAGTAGCTCTCGGAGCAGGGATAGCCTTGAGGATTATCTCATCAATTATATAATCTCTTGCCTTGTGTGTCTTTGCAAATGCGTCCTTGATGATCTCGGGAGTAAGTCCGTCGATCTTCAGATCCATCTGTATAGCGGTGATGCCCTTGTGAGTACCGCCTACCTTGAAGTCCATATCGCCGTAGAAGTCTTCAAGTCCCTGGATATCAACCATTGTCATCCAGCGGTCGCCCTCGGTGATAAGTCCGCAGGAGATGCCGGCAACAGGCGCCTTTATCGGAACACCGGCGTCCATAAGCGCAAGTGTCGAGCCGCAGATAGAAGCCTGTGAAGTCGAACCGTTGGACGAAAGGACTTCTGATACAAGTCTTATCGCATAAGGAAATTCATCAACGCTCGGAAGTACAGGTTCAAGCGCTCTCTGAGCAAGTGCGCCGTGACCTATCTCACGTCTTCCGGGACCTCTGCTTGCCTTTGTCTCGCCTACAGAATAAGCCGGGAAGTTGTAGTGATGCATATATCTCTTTGTATCTTCGTCATCAAGACCTTCAAGCTTCTGCGAATCGCTTACCGGTCCGAGAGTTGCAACTGTGAGGACCTGAGTCTGACCTCTTGTGAAAAGTCCTGAACCATGGACACGGGGCAGAAGATTGACCTCAGCTGCAAGAGGACGCATCTGATCCATTTTTCTTCCGTCAACACGCTTCTGCTCATCAAGCAGCCAGCGTCTTACGATCACCTTCTGGAGCTTGTAAATAGCTTCGTCTATCATAGCTGCCTGATCGGGATATACGGGATCGTACTGCTCGTGGATAGCGTCCTTGATAGGCTGGAGACGTGCTTCTCTGATATTCTTGTCGTCTGTATCGAGCGCGAACTTTACTTTGTCGCCATACTCTTCAAGAAGCTTGTCGAGGAAGTCGTGATCTATCTCCATAGACGGGAAGTCGAACTTCGGCTTTCCGATCTGAGCCTGAATGTCCTTGATAAAAGGAATTAGGGACTTGTTTATCTCCTCATGACCTGCCATAATAGCCTTTAGCATAGTGTCGTCATCAACTTCATTTGCTCCGGCTTCGATCATTACGACCTTCTTTTCGCTGGAAGCAACTGTGAGCTGAAGATCGGACTTAGCTCTCTGCTCGGCATCGGGCATCAGAACTATCTCTCCGTCAACAAGTCCGACGGAAATGCCGCCTATAGGTCCGTTCCACGGAACGTCCGAAATGCTTACAGCGACAGAAGCGCCTATCATCGAAAGTATCTCAGGCTGTGTATCGGGATCCACTGCCAGCACTGTCATAGTGATGGCAACATCGTTTCTCATATCCTTGGGGAACAGCGGACGCATAGGGCGGTCAACCACACGCGAGGTAAGTATTGCCTTCTCGCTGGGACGGCCTTCTCTCTTCAGATAGCCTCCGGGGATCTTTCCTACCGAGTAGAGCTTCTCCTCATAATCGACCGAAAGCGGGAAGAAGTCAACGCCCTCTCTGGGCTTCGGGCTTGCCGCAACGTTTACCATTACGACAGTCTCGCCATAGCGGATCCAGCACGAACCGTTAGCAAGTCCGCAGACCTTTCCTGTCTCGACCATTAATTCTCTGCCGGCAAATGTTGTTTTGAACGTCCTGTAATTTTCAAACATCTGTATTTCTCCTTTTCTTTAGGCAATACCGCGCAAAGGCGTTAGCCGTGCTTTGTGCGGTATTGCCTTTAAACTGTTCAAGAGGTACAGATTTAGCAATAAATTCAATCCGCATAGCTCTGCGGACTCAATTTAATGCTAAATACCGCCGCATATTGCGGTGGCTCTGTACGCTCCTGACGCGAGGGTTCATTTTGCAAAAAAGCAGAACACGGTAAAAATGCCGTGCTCCGCCTTATATGCATAGAGTTACTTACGGATACCGAGCTTAGCGATTATCGCACGATAACGCTCGATGTCCTTCTTCTGAAGATAGTTCAGAAGGTTACGTCTTCTGCCGACCATTTTGAAAAGACCGCGTCTGGAATGGTGATCCTGCTTGTGGTTTTTCAGATGTTCGGTAAGATCTGCGATCCTCTTTGTGAGAATAGCTATCTGCACTTCGGGAGAACCTGTATCGTTCTCGTTCAGACGGTTAGCCTCGATGATCGCTGTCTTTTCTTCTTTAAGCATCATAGTCTGTTACACCCCTTTACAAATGATTTCCGCATATCACAGCAGAGGGCAGGTATTTTCTCCTTACCGGAGCTTGATCCGCAGAGCCGTGAAATGTTAATTTCTGCCGCAGGTTTACGGCAACGCATTAATTATATCACAATTCTTTTCATTTGTAAAGGGCTTTTTTGATATTTTTTCAGGGTACCTCTAAAAACCGCTTTGAAAAGAGAAAATGTGGCAGCCGTGTCGAAGACGAGGATAGGCTCCGAAGGCTTGCTGGTCTGTCGGTCTTCTGT
>CAMOKN010000297.1 GCA_946617595.1 uncultured Clostridia bacterium | reverse complement strand
GCGCTAGTGTGGTGAAGGCGATCTGTGTCACTGTGCTGTCATGCCTGCACACGCGCGCACACTCGCTCACCCTCTGACGTTCTCGCCCCCCCCTCCTCCCCAAAGAGTCTCAAGCGCAGCGGGTGACTAAACAGACACAGACTGCACCGATCCCTCTGCCGGCAAGTCCGATGCCTTCTTCTGTGGTTGCCTTTACGCTTACGAGGTCGGAAGAAATACCGCAGGCAGCGGCAATGTTCTCGCGCATCTGCGTTATATATGGTGCAAGCTTAGGCCTTTCTGCGTTTATGGTGCAGTCAAGGTTCGATACTCTGTAACCTTTTTCCGCGATCATCTCGTTTACACGTTTCAGGAGTTCTATGCTGTCAGCGCCTTTATAGCGTTCGTCATTGTCCGGAAAATGCTTTCCTATGTCTCCGAGAGCGAGTGAACCGAGCATAGCGTCCATTACTGCGTGCACAAGGACGTCTGCGTCAGAATGTCCGAGCAGCCCGAGTTCATAGGGTATCTTCACCCCACCTATTATGAGATCTCTGTTCTCCGCAAGCAGGTGAACGTCATATCCATGCCCTATCCTTAACATCTGCGGCTCCTTTTCCGGAAGATCCTCCGGCGTTGTGATCTTTATGTTCGCTGTTTCTCCTGCTGTAAGTTTTACCTTTACACCGAGCATTTCGGCAAGCCCCGCATCATCGGTAGCCTCTTTACCCGACATTATCATCTGTTCATACAGTCCGCGGCGGAATCCCTGCGGTGTCTGTACGGCGCGAAGCGTGCCGCGGTCGGGAGTTCCGGCTGAATATCCGTCGCTGCCTGCAATTCTTATCGTGTCCCTGACCCGGATCACCGGGACAGCCGCGCCGTATTCAACGGCATCTGCCGCAACACGCTGTATCAGTTCTCCCGAAACATACGGTCTTGCGCCGTCGTGTACCATTATTATCCCGCTGTCAGATGAAGCCGCGAATGCCTTTGCGGCAGACCTGCTCCGTGAAGTTCCGCCCTCGACCACAGCTTTCAGCTTTTTGATGCGGTATTCTTCGCACAGCTGCTTTATCTTTTCTGTGTCACATTCTCTTGCAGCAACGATTATTCCCGTGATAACAGGGCTTTTCTCGAACGCAAGGATACTTTTCATTATCACCGGAACTCCGTCTATCAGCGCGAACTGTTTATTAATACCGTTCATTCGCTGTGACGAACCGCCGGCAAGGATAAGAACATCTGTTTTTTCCATTATCTGAGTCCGATCTTTTCTATTTCTCTCGTCCATTTATATGAACCCGATGTATTTCCGGGTATTGTGGAAACATCAACTCTCTGCGTGCTGAAAAGCATACAGCCGGACCGTCTGTACATGGGGATCTCCACTGCAAGCTCGTCCATTGCGTAAACGTAACACTCGGTGTAAGCCGAAAGTTTTTCCGAAGCCGGTGCGTTTTCGGCTGTATCTATAAGCTCATCGAGCTTTTCCGAGCCGATATTGTAATATCCGTCCGCGTAGATCTCACGAAGCGTGTTGTTCCAAGAGCCTGCCCATATCTCATGTATCCCCTCTTCAAAGCTTGTCCATAGCACAGTGGGATCCGATATATCGGTCACTGTGAGAGTTATGCCGATCTCCGAAAGAAGGTTTGCCGCTTCTGACAGCGCGTAATACGCAGGGTGAGCGCCGTTTCCGCCGCCGGCAACAACAGCGCTGAATGTGAGCTTTCCCCCGTCCGGGGCTTCAGCGATCTTTGATCCGTCCTCCGAAAGAGTATATCCGGCAGCTTCCAGATATCCGAGACAGGCTTTTTTTACTGCATCTCTGCGCTGTTCGTAAGTCATTTTTTCATCACATACCGGCTCACCGTCAATGTCGGTGGTATATGGCGGCATTTCATCGGCAGAAAGCCTGTCTGCGTCTATATTGTCGATGTACGGACGGCACGCCGTTGTACAGTGATCTCCGTAATAGCTTTTCACGGAATCTTCTTTGAAGAAGTTAATCACTGTAGCGATACCTTTGCGCAAATATGAGCTTTCCTGCGACAAAGGTTTTCCGGAAACATTTACTGTATTCGCGTTCATGCCTATATATCCGTAACCCAGCCCTCCGCTTACTGCGGCATAGATCTTCTCAAGCTTGCGGTTTGCTTCATCTATCTCATCGAAACAGGCTGCCGAACCATCGCCGGAACAGATGTCGGCAGTTCCGTCAGCTATCATGGAAACGGCATCGTCTGAGTCTGAGCGTATGAGTTTTATCTCAGATGCAAGAGGAGTTCCATTATAGTACATTTCGTTGGCTTCAAGCAGTATGCTTTCGTCGGCGTATTCTTTGAATTTATATGCGCCGGCACCGACAGGTTCACCGGGGTGAGCTTCATAGACCGCCCCTGCCTTGCCCTTTTCAAATCCGAACTTGTCCGACTCATAGTTGTACGCCGATTCATTTCCGTAATAGTGCAGCGGTGCTATGACGATATCACAGAGCGCTGATTCAAGTTCTCTGCCGTTTCCTCTTACTGTTATCGAGAGCTTGTTGTCTCCGAGACGCGTGATCCCCGATACCGAGGTTATGTGTGAGGGGGCTTCATCTTCTTCGGCGCGGGAGTTTGTTATGTACTCTATTGCTGTACTTTTTGCCGGCAGGTCAAAAGCTTCTACGCTGCCTACCGTCATGCTTGCCAGCAGGCGGTAATTTCCACCGTACATATCGGCGATGTCGGAAATGATATTGTCGGCGCTTGCACCTTCCGGAGACGTATATTCGGGATCAAGCGAATAAAGAAATACAAAAAGCGAATCCGGATATGGATATGCCTCGGTGTAGATATCGTAGGTGTTTGTCCCCATAGCTGCGCTGTCGTCCTCGTAAAGCGAGCATACGTTTTTGTACTGTTCTGTCAGCACGGGAAGAATAAGCCGTTCTTTAAGCAGAGGTATTATTTCTTCCGAAGCGAGAGCCTCAGCGATCTCATCGTCGGTGAGAGTCTCGGCGATAGCGCTGTCAAAGCGGTAATTGTCTGCTCCGACTATATTTGCACCGAAAAGGCTGCTGTCTGTGTTTGACGGGTCGAGCATTGCGTACAGCGTGAATATCACATCGTCTGCGGTAAGCGGCTCGCCGTCTGAAAATACCACATCTCTGCGCAGGGTGAATGTATATTCAGCAGTGCCGTTTTCTTCGTCGTATGTTATGTCAATATCGGCAAGCCCGTTATAATCATACAGCTCACCGTTATAATATTCTTTCTCGCCCCTTATTCCGTGCAGTATGGTTTTTCCTCTTCTTGTCTTTCCGAGCAGTTTTACGCCGGTCAGGTCGTTCATAAGGTCGTAGAATTCGCCGCTTTTGCCGAATGGGGAGGCATCGGGATATATTTCACTTACCGCTGCTGTCAGAGGACGCATTTCTTTTTCTGCGACGTGTTCATTCTCGCTTGCGAGAGCTGCCGCAGTATGCTGCGCACCTGCGCTTTCCGCGTATTCCTCGGCGGAGTTTTCTGATGTATCGCTTATGGTTCCGGTGGTTGTGAACGACGGCTCGGTATCTGCGGAAGTATCCGCAGGAGACTGAGTGCCATAGCAGCCTGCCAGCATCGCTGTACAGACGAAAATGGCTGCTGCTGATCTTATGTATCTGAACTTCATTGAGATTCTCCGTTCGGGTGTATGTTGGCACTGCCGCGCTCTTTGTGCGGCAGTGCCTGGTTTTATGCGATTAATGATTATTAATGTCTGCTCATCAAGGAATGTGTCCGTTGTGTAAATGCACCGCAGGCGCATTTACAAAACATCTTAAAATCTATTTGCAGATTTTCAGCCAATAACTGCCAAAAGGCAGTTATTGAGGACACATTTATTATAACATATCTGCGGATATTAGTCAATGAAAATTTATCCGGATGTTAAGCGGCTTGCCTTAATGTATGCTCCGATACTTGCAATTTCCGGCGGAATGTGGTATAATAAATGTGCCTTCAATAACTGCCTTTCAGACAGTTATTGCACGACAGTCTGTTTTGCAGACTGTCGTATGCTTTAAAAATGCGCTTTCCCGAAGGCTTCTTTTATGCGTGCGCCCATACGCGCCTTTGAAAACCTTCTGTATGACATCGTGTCATAAGCGTCTTTTTAAAGCGGACGCATTTCTTGATGTCAAGCTCATTCCGCCCTAT
>CAMOKN010000296.1 GCA_946617595.1 uncultured Clostridia bacterium | reverse complement strand
TTGCTGGCGCAAGTCAAGGAATTTCTGTGCAAGATGACGGAACAATCTGCAAGCAAGCGCTGTGCGTCTATTTGTGCGGTATTGCCTTTAGATATTCCCTGAAAAAAGAGAAGGTCTGAATATACCTATATAATATTTTATTATATCACATATACGCTGCTTTGTCACGAAAAAACGAGCAAAAATAAATTGTCAAATCTAACAAATTTTTACATAATATTTTTCTATTATTTAAAGATTATAACCAATACATACCATATTATGGTAAGAGCAAGCCAGAATAAAAAACATTGTTTATCGAATACAATTTATCGTTTTTCGATATTTTTCTATTGACAAACAAGATAAACCGTGTTATAATCAATTCATCGGATAATACAGGCGATGCCTGCACAATAATTGCCTCAAAACGGAGAATTATACTATGAATATCAAATGGACAAACAAAAATTCGCTTCTTCTTTCACGCGCTATTACATGGGCAATATTCCTGCTTGCCTGCTCGATCCTTTTCCTTATACCTATTATTACCGAGTGGTATGATGCAGTGTCAGGAAAGCCGCCGATAAGAACGGTTCTCACAGTCTGCCTGTACATAAGCGATATCTTTGCGATACTTGCGGTGTGGGAACTTAGCCTCCTTCTGCGGAATATCTCAAAGCAGGAACTTTTCACCGTTCGCAATACCAGATGCGTTCGGGTCATATCGTGGTGCTGCTTCGTAGTGGCTGTGGTATGCTGTGTGCTGTCGTTCTGGAGAATACTTGCACTGATGATAGCTGTTGTCGCTGCATTCGTCGGACTTATACTGCGTGTAGTAAAGAATATGCTTGCCGCAGCAACAGAGCTCCGTGAAGAGAACGACTACACTATATGAAGGAGGCGTGAAAATGCCGATAATCGTAAACCTCGATGTGATGATGGCAAAACGCAAGATCTCCGCCGGCGACCTTGCCGAACGCATTGATATAACACCTGCGAATCTCTCGATACTGAAAAACAACAAAGCAAAAGCAGTACGTTTTTCTACTCTTGAAGCTATATGCCGCGAACTCGACTGTCAGCCGGGAGATATTCTTGAGTTCACAAAGGACGAAAAGTAATGAAAGAGACTGTTTCCAACCTGAGGTTTGGCATGGGACTTACTGCTCTGTTCCTTCTTATTACAGAACTTATCATAGGAATAAAAGCAACAGGCTGGATAAGAAGCTACCTCGGCGATATACTTGTCGTTATGCTGATATATTCGACAGTCAGAACGATAACTCCGGTGAAGCCTGACTACTGCCGGATGTGCGGATTTCTTCCGACTCTTGTTCTGCTGTTTGCGATAATCGTCGAGGGACTGCAATTTTTTAACATTGCCGACCTTCTCGGCATACGGAATGAAATTCTCCGTACCGTCATCGGAACTTCATTTTCTGCTTTCGATATTTTCTGTTATATTATAGGAATAATTCCCTGTTACATTGCAGAGATATATCTGAAAAGAAATGTTCCCTCAAAGGAGTAATAAACCGTGATACTTATAATTTCCTGTTTCATTGTGCCGACCGTTCTGACAACTATAAATGTGCTGAATCTGTTCTTTAAAAAAAAGATAATCCCGCGAGCCACAGTTCCGCTGACTCTTATCATAGGCGGTGCAATGTACATATTCCTATACGGTATCACGTTCGATACCGCAGGAGACTGGTACGAGAGAATATACGATAATCAGTATCATTACAGCATTTCATTTCACTATATTCCGTCTGTCGGTATCCCGTTGGTACTTGCATTTGCTGCTATAATGATAATAACATATATACCGGCTGAAAAAATACCTCCGCTGATATCCGCAATACTGACGGCACTCATAATCATCGGAAATATAGTACAGATCGTATTTGCTTTTCAGATTAGCAGGAACGTCAGAGATCTCACCTTGATGCTTTATGTTTTCCACATAAATATAGTGCTTGTCTCAATTCCGGCAATACACAAGCAGATAACCGAACAGACACGGCTTATCGGCAGACGTAAGGAGAAACTGACTAAGCCATGGCAGATAAAAGCCTATTCACTGCTTGAAAAAACTACAAATATGCGATTGTTTATGTTCGGAATGGTATTCATAGCAGCGGCAGCGATCGAGATACTCCTGATATTATTCGGGCAGGGCACGGACGGTGCGATAAAGGCATTTACAGATACCGCAGACTGGACATTCTCACAGCAGCTCCCTCCCCCGCCGATGGAGTACGAAGGTCACTACCTCTGCACCGTTGCGGCAGCCGGACACAGAAAGGTCGTAAAACCCCTGAGATACGGAAACCGGCTTGGAGCGGTAATAATCGTAAACAGACAGCTCTGCATCGCAAACGCTTTTGAAGATCTTATTCACGAACGGACACCGAAATTTCACAGAAAAGTGCGTCACTTCTACGATACTCACGGTTATCCGCTTTCAAAGATAATAACAACTCCCCTCCGTGCTGATATAGTATATATACTTATGAAGCCGCTGGAGTGGGTGTTTCTCACAGTTCTGTATGCTTTTGATACTGACCCCGAGAAAAGGATATCAGAACAATACAGGTCAACAAATGAAATACGAAAAAAGGACTGATATAAAATGAAAAGTATTATCAGAATGATCTCACTGATATTTATTATGTGTACGTGTTTGTTTTCAGGAAGCTGCTCAGTTATGCGTGACGAACTGTTCGGAACAACATGTGAGGGAGGCTATGATATAGTAAACAAGCTCGGAGAGACATATAATATCGAATTTAACGAATCATACTGGCGTCATCATATATATGTCAATATCTGCAAAGACGGCAACAAGATAGCTTCTTTCCGCACAGACGAATATGAAGAACTTCCCGACCGTATGCTATACCTTTTTTCCGACAAATACAAGTATGAATACTACTATGTTGCAAGCAGCCGGATCATAGATACTGACAGATATAATGGCGAATATATCGTGATCTATAATCCGTACGACAGAGAATGCGTGGTGCGAAGCATCGAAGAATTGTATCAGCTTCCGGATCACTGCATCAGGACAACGATCATAAGTAATATGAACGAGGACGACGCAGGAATAAAATTCTCAGACGCAGGATACAGTTCTGACAGATTTATGAAATTATTCCGGATCGGAGACAATATATGAAAATAAAGAAAATATCAGCATTTATAATTATTGCAGCATATGCACTGCTTTCCGGCTGCGGAAGGATAAATTATCCCGGACTTCCCGATAACCCAGAAGCCTTTGAAATGGGAACTTTCACGGATAATGAGCACGATGACGCGATGTTCGGTTCGATAGTATTCAACGGAAGAACATATATAAGTTACGGAACGGTAAGATCTGCCTTAAAGCAGGAATATCTCTCGGAATGCGTCGGCTATATCATACAGGACGAAAACAGCTATTCACCTGCCGATCCAGATAACAAAGCCGTGAGAATATACACGCTTGCCGGAGATACGGAAAATAACTTTCTGCTTGAACATTATAACGGCTTTATGAGCACTCCGGCTGATTTTATGCGGGCAGTTGATACCAAAGGAAAAGATATAGAAATACCGGAATATATAGAATCACTCGGATATGGATTCTGGGAAACGGGAAAGTGAGATAATAATTCTGAATGCAGGAAAGGCACAGAAAGATATCAAGAAAAATATAAAATAGGAGTACAAACAATGATAACAAAAATTTGTTTCGTTTGCCACGGGAATATCTGCCGTTCACCAATGGCGGAATTTATGTTCAAGGATATTCTGCGTCAGAAAGGACTTGATGACACCTATCTTGTTGAGTCAAGGGCAACAAGCACCGAGGAGATCGGAAATCCGGTGCATTACGGGACAGTCATGAAGCTTGCGCAGTACGGGATCGTTCCCGATGGAAAGACTGCCGTCCAGCTGAAACGATCGGATATTGAAAAATATGATCTTATAATAGGAATGGACGACGCGAATATCAGAAATATTATTCGCATTGTCGGAGCGGACAAAGAACATAAAGTCAGAAAGCTGCTGTCTTTTTCCGGAAGCGAAAGGAGCATTGCAGACCCGTGGTACACGAATGATTTCGATGAGACTTATGATGATATAAAAGAAGGACTTGACGGATTATGCAGATATCTCGGGATATAAGGGGACTTCATAAAAGTAAAGGGCTCTCGGTTTCCCGAAAGCCCTTTATTTAACCGCTGCGCCGCACATGGAATATAAAACCCGCATAAAGCAGGGTGGGTAAGATCGCTCGTCAGGTTCACGCTCCCTTCGTCCGCAGGGCGGGAGGTCTGCAATCCGCTGCCGTAGAGAAATCCCTTTTGTAATGTGTTGGATCATATTATCCATGCTTGACCGAACGCAGCAGTAAATTTATTATGCGAAAAAATGTATGAATTATTCTTCGTCGAGATCACTTTCAAGACGTTTTAAAAATTCATCTCCGAGTCTGACATACAGATCATCGTCATCAACAGTCTTCAAAGTGCAGTTATCTTCATCGTCGGGATCATCAGTCACTTCAAGAAGCGTGAACTCTGCGACCTCATCGTCAGCTTCCTGCTCATCTTCATCAAACGGAAGTATGGCAATATAGGTCTTCCCCTCAAATATCATTGAATCAATTACTTCATAAGTCTCACCTTCAAGATCTATGAGAGTAATATCACTATCTTCACCGATATCATCGGACTGCTGACCTTCATTTTCATTTGCTGAAAAGAACTTCTCGGCTTCTTCGTCACTGTTGAATCTTGGGATCATATTCTCCCTCCGTATCTGTCACATCAATTTCACTACGGAATATTATACTATAAACATCTCAAAATGTCAATAGTTTTTTGTGCATTTTTAATTCTGCAAAACACGGTTCTTACAATTTATACTAACTACAGTTGAAAATATTATACAAATTGACTAAGAAAAAGGTATTGACTTTTGGCTTGAAATGTGTTATATTATATTCAAGGAAAGATAAAACAATAAAAACAGCAGATAGCTTACAGGATCGTTAATGAACGATGGTTATCTTTCCCCAAGGTCTTCAGAAGGATAGCATTTAATCCGACTACCTTACCTTTAATCTATACAGTTCGATCAAAGCATCTCTGAAATGCATTGCAGACCGTTATATATGCAGTGTAAATCCGACCGGAAAGGAAGCGAGTCCCATGGAAATAGAGATTTCACAATTTAATATTTCGATGCCTGAGCTTGACTCGCCGGTCACAGAGTAATTTGAGTCGATGCTTCTTCCGCAGCCGGTTATGAGACGGTCAGAATTTGTTGAATGCGGAATGTAGATCACCAGTAAGGCGCTTTAGCTATAAACTTTATTTCGGCGGCAGACGGTATCGAAAACACTTAACCAACTGTATAGAGTCTGTCAACTGTAGCAGTTGAATCTACGCCGAATGGCTTGATATAAATTTAATAAAAATTGGAGCGGAGTGGTTAACATGAAGAGTTCCACGCATTTCAAAATAACATGAAAGGTAATAACTCCAATGTGCTGTTAAATGTTTAAAAATTGAATAACACAGTGGGCTGCACCAGAAATGCAGCCCATTTTGATTAGAATTGCTGCCCTTCCCCGAAAACAAGAAGGAGTTAATTATGAACGATACTGAAAAAATCGGATCACTTCAGAAAATGATAGATTCCACAGAAAATATATGCGTATTTACCGGCGCGGGAATAAGCTGTCCGTCCGGAATACCTGATTTCCGTTCAGCAAACGGACTGTACAACGAGAAGACTAACGGAAACTACTCACCTGAGCAGATAATCTCACACAGTTTCTTTGTCGGGAAAACAGAGATGTTCTATGAGTTTTACAAGAGCAAGATGATGTATCTTGAAGCAAAACCGAATGATGCACATATTTATTTTGCCGATCTCGAAAAAGCCGGAAAGAAAGTAAGCGTTGTTACGCAGAACATAGACGGCTTGCATCAGGCAGCCGGCAGCACAGATGTTATCGAGCTGCACGGAAGTATCCACAGAAATTACTGTATGAGCTGCGGAAAGTCCTATGACGCTGCTTATGTGAAAAATGCTGAAGGAGTTCCGAAGTGCAGCTGCGGCGGTATCATAAAGCCCGATGTTGTACTGTACGAAGAGCCCCTTGACGAAAACGCTACCATGAGAGCGATCGAAAAGATCGCAAGCGCAGAAACTATGATAATCATAGGTACTTCACTCGTCGTTTATCCCGCTGCATCTTATGTGCGTTATTTCCGTGGGAAAAATCTTGTCCTTCTCAACATGAGCTCAACACCCTATGACAACAGCGCCGATCTTGCTATCTATGATGATGTGGTCAATGTCGTTCATAAGCTGAGACACTCCTGAGATGATAGGTTCAGAAGAAAAAAACCGTATTTCCCCCTGTTCTCCTGCACCACATAATAATTTCTGCCCGCTCAGACAAATGAACGGGCAGTGTTCTTATTTTGTGTGTTTTTCGATAAATGAGAAAACTTTGTTCCAATAAGCTTTTGGGGCATCAACGACAGCTCTCGTATGCTCTGCGCCGTCAACGATAAGCAGCTCTTTGTCCTTTCTCGGACAGGAATCATAGAGTTTCTTATGCATAAAGTAAGGAACAAATGTATCTCCGCTTCCGTGTATGAAACATATCGGTACCTTTGCACGGCTCACTGCTTTTACACAGTCGGCGTCTTTAAGAAAGCTCCAGCCTTTCATTATTCTTGTTATGATATCTGTTATCCATAAGAACGGGTATGCCGGCAGATGAAGTGTGTGCCACATATTGTATTCAAACTCTTCTCTTGCCGATGTGTAACCGCAGTCCTCTACGATGCAGCGCACTTCTTCCGGCAGGTCTTCTGAAGCAGTGAGCATTGCGGTAGCTGCTCCCATAGATACTCCGAGAATAATTATGTCTGAAGCCGATCTTTCCTTTATCAGCATTTTAGTCCAGTCGATGATATCATCTTTTTCAAAATGACCCATTGTAGTTTCTTTATCACCGCTGAGTCCGTATCCTCTCAGATCCGGAATGAAAACGCTGTATCCTTCTTCAATAAATTTTCTGGCATACAGCGACATACTTTTCCACTCTGCTCCGTATCCGTGCACAAGTACTGCCCATTTATCAGAATTGTTGTCGATCAGAGCGCCGTGAAGCCAGAATCCGTCTCTCGACCGTATGTACATATCTCTGTAACCTGAATTCTCAGCCCACTCGATATCATCTTCGCTCGGATAATAGCCGAACATATTTCTGCCTGTCCGCAGATACAATTTATACAGAAGCGCTGAAAATGCCGCCATGACAGCGGCTATACCGGCAATAACGGCAATAAGTTTCTTCATCTGCTTCCCTACCCTTCAAAAAGATCTGATGACTATACCGCACAAAGATAGTGTGTCCGGTTGTGCGGTATTGTCTTTAGGGTACCTCTAAAAACCGCTTTGAAAAGAGAAAATGTGGCAGCCGTGTCGAAGACGAGGAAAGGCTCCGAAGGCTTGCTGGCGCAAGGTGAGGAGACTTGACGAAATATTCGACGCGGATGACCGTTTTCTCTCAAATGGGTTTTTAGAGGTTCCCTTTACATCATTACTATATCATTTTATTCGGATTTTGTCAAGTTATGCAAGTAAGACTTTCCGACTGTCAGATAAGCTTCCACAGCCGCGCTTTGTGCGGTGATGCCTTTTATTCCTTTCCTTTAAGTGCATCGTCTATGGCATTTGCGGCGATCTTTCCTGCACCCATTGCAGAAATAACGGTCGCTGCACCTGTCACGGCATCTCCTCCGGCAAATACCTTATCGCGTGAGGTAAGTCCGTGCTCGTCAATTATTATTCCGCCGCGCTTGTTGACTTCAAGTCCTTTGGTGGTATCTTTAAGCAGCGGATTAGGTGAAGTACCTATAGCAATTATCACCGAATCCACATCAAGCTCATAATCGCTGCCGGGGATTTCATGCGGTCTGCGTCTTCCGTTCTCGTCTGGTTCACCGAGTTCCATTTTAACGCACTTGATCGCACGTACAAATCCGTTTTTCGGATCTCTCGGATCGTTTTCATTCTTATATCCGAGCACCTCAGTCGGGTTGCACAGAAGGTGAAATTCTATCCCCTCCTCCATAGCATGTTCGACTTCTTCTTTTCTTGCAGGCATCTCCTCCAGAGAACGGCGGTAGATGATGTACACCTTTTCTGAGCCAAGCCGCAGAGCAGTTCTCGCTGCGTCCATTGCAACATTTCCGCCGCCAACCACAGCGACTTTTCCGCCCTTCATGATCGGAGTGTACGAATCATCAAGATATGCTTTCATAAGATTTGAACGGGTAAGAAACTCATTTGCAGAATATACTCCGCACAGTGACTCTCCGGGAATATTCATGAAATTCGGAAGTCCGGCTCCCGACCCGATAAATACAGCTTCAAATCCCCGCTCAAAAAGCTCGTCAACAGTCAGCGTCCTGCCTATGACAACATCTGTCATTATCTCTACTCCGAGTTGTTTCAGCGTTTCGACTTCTGCGCCGACAATACTTTTCGGAAGTCTGAATTCAGGTATTCCGTAAACAAGAACTCCGCCTGCTGTGTGCAGTGCTTCAAAAATCGTCACTGCATAACCGAGCCTTGCCAGATCTCCTGCACAGGTAAGTCCCGACGGTCCCGAACCTATAATTGCAACTTTATGTCCGTTCGGTACGGGCTTTTCGGGAGCTGTCTTCTTGTTGTTCCTGTGCCAGTCTGCTGTGAAACGTTCAAGTCTGCCGATGCCGACCGGTTCAAGATTCAGCTTTGTTGCAAGCGTACATTCATGTTCGCACTGCGACTCCTGAGGACATACTCTTCCGCATACAGCCGGAAGAGACGATGTCTTTGAGATAACCTCATAGGCACCCTCGATATCCTTCTGTTTCAGATGTGCTATAAATTCGGGAATATCAATATTTACCGGACATCCGCTTACGCAGGGCTTGTTCTTGCACCCGAGACAGCGCACAGCTTCGGCTTCGGCAAGCTCCATAGTATATCCGAGTGCTACTTCATCAAAATTATGCGCACGTATCTCCGGCTTCTGCGTCGGCATCTCATGCTTTTTCGGTTCTCTTCCTGCCATTACGCATTACCCCCGTTTCCGTCCATTTTAAGAAGATTGCAAGTCTCTTCTCTTGCACGTTTTTCAAATGCGGCATACATTCTGCCTCTTGACATAGCTTCATCAAAATCGATCTCATGTCCGTCAAATTCAGGACCGTCAACACAGGCAAATTTTGTTTTACCTCCGACGGTCAGACGGCAGCAGCCGCACATTCCGGTACCGTCTATCATTATCGGGTTCATACTTGCTATCGTTTTTATTCCGTACTGTTTTGTGAGCGCACAGACAAATTTCATCATTATAAGCGGTCCGATCGTTATAACTTCGTCATATTGTTCACCGCTCTCGATGAGCTTTTTCAGAGCATCGGTCACAAGTCCCTTCTCTCCCCACGATCCGTCGTCGCTCATTGCGAAAAATTCAGTTGAGTGTCTGCGGAACTCATCTTCGAGAATAACAAGATCCTTTGAGCGGAATCCGGCAATCGCATGGACTTCTGTTCCCTGCTCAAAGAGCTTTTTTGTGACCGGATAAGCTATCGCGCAGCCGACACCGCCGCCGACTACTGCGGCTTTCTTTATTCCCTCTGTATGAGTTGCACGTCCTAGAGGACCTGCAAAATTCGCTACACTGTCTCCTTCGCTGAGAGAATTGAGTCTCATTGTTGCGGCGCCGACTATCTGGAATATTACGGTCACGCTTCCCTTTTCTCTGTCAAAATCCGCTACAGTAAGCGGAATACGCTCAGCATCGCTGTGTGAGCGTATGATGATAAACTGTCCCGGTTCTGCCTTTCCGGCAATAAGCGGAGCTTCAATCTCCATAAGTGTAACTGTGGGATTCAGTTCTTTTTTTGTCAGTATTCTGTTCAATGTCATTACCTCTGTTTACATACAAGTATAGCCGCCGTCAACAGGCAGTGCAACTCCCGTGACATACGATGAAGCAGGTGAAGAAAGGAATACCGCTGCGGTATCGAGCTCGCCTTCATTTCCGTATCTTTCAAGCGGTATCATGGTCTTTGCGTTCTGCTGGAAAAATTCACTGTCAAGAGTATCCTTTGTGAGAGGAGTGTAGAAATATCCGGGGCATATCACGTTTACGGTTATCCCGTATTTTCCCCATTCGGCAGCAAGTCCTCTTGTCATATTGATAACTCCGCCCTTTGCCGCATGATACGGTGAGCACGGAGCTACCTTGTTCCCTACAAGTCCGTACATTGAAGCTATATTGATTATTCTTCCGAATTTTGCGGGTATCATCGCTTTTTTTGCGACTGCACGCGCCATTCTGAAAGAGCCGAACAGGTCGATGTCAAGCTCATTGTAGAACTGCTCGTCCGAGATATATTCCGCAGGAGCGACAGCGCCGGTGCCTGCATTGTTTATGAGGATATCAATGCGTCCGAAGTTCTTCATTACGGTATCAACGGCTGCTTCAACATCATCTGTTATCGTGATGTCGCACTTTACGCCTATTGCCTTTACACCGTATGTCTTTTCGATTTCCGACGCTACCTCGTCAACAAGATTCTTGCGTCTCGCAAGTGCAACTATGTCGGCACCGTTTGCGGCAAGCGCCTTTGCCATCTGCACTCCGAGACCGGTCGAACACCCGGTTACTATCGCGGTACGTCCGCTAAGATCAAAGATTGTGCTCATTTTTACCTCCATATTTTTTGGCTGAAAATACAATAATTATTATACCACAGACATTCGTGTCTGTAAAGTATATGATTAACTATTTTATGAGATCTATTTCCCACAGATCAGATATCTTCACCTGTCTGCCGTCTGAAAGATACATGGTATTCCCGAATCTGTCAAGTCTGCGGAAGACTCCGGTGATTTTTTCATATCTGCCGCCGTCTTTACGCTCGTCCGGAATAAATACCACTGCACTTATGACCGTATCATTACCGCTGTTTTCAAGTTCTGAAAGTCTTGCATCAAGCATCTCTCTTCTGTCGTCATCAGGCTGCTCTCTCCGGTCAGTCAGCCTTGCGGCTTCATTAACCGAGCTGTCATATCCGGTAAGTGCAGCAAAAGGTGAGAACTGAGCTGCCCTGTCGGTCATGGACATAGGCGCGTGGCTTTCGGAAACATGATGAGGCAGACCGATTATCTGTTCATACTTTTCTTCATAATTACCCATATAGATAAAGTCCCTCTATGCGTTATGTCCGCCTATCTGACGATTACGGTCTTTTCCGGTGGCACCTTCTTCAAGATCCATTCCTTTCAGCACAGAATTTTTTCCGAATTTTTTCTTGATCCCGATAACTGCACGCTGAACATTCTTCTCCCGTTCAAGCTGAATATCTTCTTTTGTCCTGACCGGAGCAGCAGGTTCTTCGGTCACTTCATCAAAAAGGCTGATCTGACCGAGCTTCGGTTCTTTTTTCGGAGCTTCCCTCCCGATACTGTCCTCAGGCACAACATGATTTGCAACAACATACATTCTGCGTACAGAGAGATTTTTGTCGGTTATTTCATCGAACAGCTCCGATACGGCTTCTGTTATAAGTCTTGATGACGATGTATATTTTTTCAGATTTGCGGACCCGTGAGCCGGTTTAGGAAGGCTGCGTCCGTAGCGGTCAGACTTTAATTCGCCCTTGAATTTTTCAGAATTTAAAGCGTCATAGCCCACAGTTATCCATACCTGATCCGTAACGAGCCGCTTATCCACCAGCTCTAAAGACAGCATATCCGCCATTTCACGTATTACAAGCCGCGCTTTGTCATGAGGGTACGGTTCATGCAGCACCTGCCCCATGCTTATGCTGTTGTTTTCGGGTCTGTAGGACTTTATATCGCTTATCCGGCATGGTTCGTATCCCCACGCATGATCTATCAGCAGTTCTGCATTGACTCCGAACGTTTTGTATAACAGTTCTTCGTCCTTTACAGAACAGTATGCAACATCGCCCATAGTAATCAGTCCGATATTCTCAAGTCTTGCGGCATATCCTTTACCGACACGCCAGAAATCGGTTATCGGCGTATGGTTCCAGAGCTTGCGGCGGTAACTCATCTCATCAAGCTCGGCGATACGCACACCGTCCCTGTCAGGCGGGATATGCTTTGCCACAATATCCATAGCGACCTTTGCAAGATACATATTCGTACCGATACCGGCTGTTGCCGTAATGTGAGTTTCTTCAAGAACTTCACTTATTAGCTTTCTCGCAAGCTCATGCGGTGTCAGCTTATATGTTTTCAGATAAGATGTTGCATCTATGAAAACCTCGTCTATGGAATACACATGGATATCCTCCGGAGAGATATATCTGAGATAGATCCTGTATATATCCGTGCTTATCTTCATATAATGAGCCATCTGAGGCTTTGCGACAAGATAGCCGAGCTGAAGCGAAGGATCTTTTTCAAGCTCAGGAGCGGAGTACGATGTTCCTGAGAACATACCGCCGTGAAGATTTCTGCGGCGTTCTTTGTTTATTTCTTTGACACGCTGTACTACTTCAAAGAGTCTTGCTCTTCCGCTGATGCCATAAGCTTTGAGAGACGGAGATACAGCAAGGCATATCGTTTTCTCAGTTCTGCTCTTGTCTGCAACAACAAGATTTGTGGTAAGCGGATCAAGACCGAGTGCCGCACATTCGACCGAGGCATAGAACGATTTCAGGTCTATCGCGATATATGAACGTTCTTCTGTCATTCCTTCGCCTCCGTTATTTTGGCAGCACCGGATACATTCTGTCCCGTACAGCCTTTATTCTGCGAATCATTATACCGATTTATTCACAACTTATCCGATAGCGAGCCAGTCTTTTCTGTCAAGAATGTAATTATATATAGTCACAGGTCCGGGTTTTATTTCAGAAAGAGGTCTGTCGACTACGCTTGAAAGCCTGAATCCTGCTTTCTGAATAACGCGGTTGCTGCCGATATTTTCTTTTACAGCGCACACAGAGACAGATCCGAACCCGTCATTGAACAGTTCATTCAGCATTGCCTTCAACGCTTCGGTCATATACCCGTTACCCCAGAATCTTTTTCCTGAGCAATAGCCTATTATCGGCACTCCGTCCACAATATTCACGACATCTATCATTCCCATAAGCTCACGGTCGGACTTACGCTCGATGACGTATCTGTAACAATCAGCGTTTTTATAGTCCTCGATCCATCTTTCAACTACCCGACGTGTAACATCGACACTTTCATGCGCGTACCATGTCATGTACTTCGGAACATCGGGGTCACTTGCCCAGTTATCGTATATCTTCTGTGTATCATCACGTGTGAGAGCACGCAGTATAAGTCTTTCTGTCTCCAATGTTCTCATACAGTACCTCCGATGCCTGTTAATACATTGATTATATCACAATTTTGGCAGAAATGCAATAATTTGCCTCCCATACTTGAAAAATTGTCCCGGATATGTTATAATATACGGAAATGAAACCATAAACGGTATTGCCTGAACTATTCCGGAGGAAGTACATAACTATGAACAAGATCTCACACCTGATAGACCTTAACGATTTCACGACCGCTCAGTGGAACTCGATCATATCCCTCGCTCACGAAATAATGAGCGCACCTATGGTATATGCCGGAGCCTGCCGCGGAAAAATAATGGGAACGCTCTTTTACGAGCCTTCAACAAGAACACAGATGAGCTTTCAGACAGCTATGCTGCGTCTCGGCGGCGGGATAATCGGATTCGACAATCCCTCAACTTCTTCTGTCGCAAAGGGTGAGAACCTGAAAGATACGACAAAAATAGTCAGCGGATATTCAGACATACTTGTCATGCGTCACCCACTGGAGGGTGCTTCAAAGGCAGCTTCGCTCACTGCGGACTGCCCTGTGATAAACGCAGGTGACGGCGGTCATCTTCACCCAACCCAGACGCTTACCGATCTGCTTACACTGCGTGAGGAAAAAGGCAGGCTCAACAACCTGACGGTCGGATTCTGCGGAGATCTTAAAAACGGAAGGACTGTTCATTCACTGCTGAAAGCGCTCTCCTGCTTTGAGGGAAATAAGTTTATACTCGTCTCTACAGAAGAACTGAGAGTTCCCACATATATAAAGGATTATATTTCCGCCAGCGGAAAGCAGTATGAGGAATATCACACTCTTGAGGAAGTAATGCCGAAACTCGATGTTCTCTATATGACAAGGATCCAGCGTGAGCGTTTCGGCTCGCCCGAAGAATACGAAAAGCAGAAGAATGTTTACTGTCTCGACAAGCGCAAGATGCAGCTCGCAAGCGATGATCTGATCGTACTGCACCCGCTGCCGAGAGTTGACGAGATCGCGGTGGAGGTCGATGATGACCCGAGAGCTATGTATTTCAAGCAGGCAAACTACGGAATGTATGTCAGAATGGCACTTATACTCTCAATACTGGATTACGGTCTTGAATCAAGACCTATGCTCACCGGAACTATAATGAACGATGTATGCTGCACAAATCCCAAGTGTATAACACACACCGAGAAATATCTGCCGCACAGTTTCAGAAGGTCCGGCGATGTTCTTGAGTGTGAATACTGCGATGAAAGAATCCTTATATGAGTTTTCCGGACATCTATTATTACGATCACTCAGGTGATACTCGTTCTCTGAAAGAGCTTGCTCCGCTGCTCGGAGAAAACAGAGCCGGATACTGCGGAAGAATGAAAAACGTAAATGCCGCACTCAACTCCGCCTATGCGTTCCTGCTGCTGAGATATGCTCTTAAAAAGAAATACGGGATATCCGCCGTACCCGAATTTAACTATAATGAATACGGGAAGCCTTTTCTTAAAGACTTCCCCGATATTTATTTCAGTATGAGCCACTGTGCCGGACGTGTGGTATGTGCAGTCTCCGACAGCCCGGTAGGGGTCGATATACAGGATCATCGCAAACTCAATATGCGAACAGCCGAAAAATTTCTTACAGATAACGAGCTTGCCGCCGTCTCGGTGATCACCGACACAACTGCGCTTGAAAATGAGTTGTGCAGACTGTGGTGCATAAAGGAAAGCTACGGAAAAATGACCGGCAAAGGCTTCGTAGAAGGATTCCGCTCATTTGAAGCCGACAGTCTCATCAACACAGGAAATGCTTTTGTTACCATAAAAGATGACTGCTTTATAAGTCTATGTGTAAAGGAAAAATGAAAATGTCTGATAATATATGTGTGATATTCGGCGCAGGAAATGAATTTCCTACAAATATTGTTTTACCTCCGGACATATTTATTATTGCAGCCGACGGCGGATTCAGAAAACTTACCGAACTCGGGATAACACCGCATTTTACAGTAGGCGACCTTGACTCGCTCGGAGAAAAGCCGGATTCTGAAAATTTCAGACTGCTTCCTCATATTAAAGATACCACCGATACTTTTGAGGCGGTACAGGCAGGTATCGGACACGGCTGCACTGAGTTCCGCATTTACGGGGGGACAGGCGGAAGACCGGACCATACTCTCGCAAATATACAGCTTGCCGCAATGCTGTCACATAAGGGCATGAAGGCATATATATACGGCAGAAATTATATACTGACCTGCATTACCGACGGAAAACTGGAGCTTCCCGCAAAGGACATCGGTTTTGTCTCGGTATTCGCTCATTCGGACGTCTGCAAAGGCGTAACGATAAAGGGACTGATGTACGAGCTTGATAATGCAGAACTGAGAAATGATTTTGCACTCGGCGTAAGCAATGAATTTATAGGGAAAGATGCAGAAATATCCGTAAAAACCGGAACACTCTGCATTTATTATGAGATCTGAAGGAGGGGCAATGAAAAAACAGGTAAAAGTCGGAAACCTGACTCTCGGCGACGGAAACATCTACATACAGTCGATGCTGAACGTTCGTGCCGATGATATAGAAAACAGTGTAAAACAGGCGGTACAGCTTGAAAAGGCAGGCTGTCAGATAATACGAGCCGCCGTTCCGAAGCTTGAGAACGCCGCGCTTATCCCTGCGCTGAAAGAAGCGGTGGATATCCCTGTCGTGGCAGACATTCATTTTGACTACAGAATAGCCCTAAAATGCGCAGAAATGGGGGTTGACAAGATAAGAATAAATCCCGGAAATATCGGTGACAGCGATAAAATAAAAGCTGTTGCAGATGCCTGCCGCAGCAGAAATATCCCCATTCGCATAGGAGTAAATTCAGGTTCGCTGGAAAAGAAAGTTCTTGAAAAGTACGGCAGGCCTGTTCCGGAAGCATTTGTGGAAAGTGCGCTGGAGAATGTCCGTATGCTGAATATGTTCGATTTTGACGATATAGTAATATCAATAAAATCATCAGATGTGAAAACAACGATAGCCGCGTACAGGCTTCTCAGCAGACAGACAGACTACCCGCTGCATCTCGGTGTCACCGAGACAGGTACTGCACGCATGGGGACAATAAAATCCGCTATAGGTATCGGTTCGCTGCTCTGTGACGGTATCGGTGACACGATCCGTGTTTCTCTGACCGCCGACCCGACAGAGGAAATATATGCAGCAAAGGATATCCTCAAAGCCTGCGGTATAGGCGGAGGTGTGAACATAGTAGCCTGCCCAACCTGCGGAAGAACACAGATAGATCTTATCTCGCTTGCGGGCAGGGTCGAGAAAGCTGTGAGCGGGATAAACAAGAATATAAAGATCGCAGTTATGGGCTGTGTAGTGAACGGTCCCGGAGAAGCGAAGGAAGCAGATCTCGGCATAACCGGAGGAAACGGCAAGGCTGTGATATTCAAAAAGGGAGAGATACTCAGAACAGTGCCGGAAGAAGAAGTGCTCGATGCGCTTCTTGAAGAGATAGATAAACTCCCTTAAGGGTACCTCTGAAAACCGCTTTGAAAAGAGAAAATGTGGCAGCCGTGTCGAAGCCGAGGAAAGGCTCCGAAGGCTTGCTGGTCTGTCGGTCTTCTGTCGGTCATCCCTCTCTGGCTTCGCAGCCTCCCCCAGCGGGGGCGACACCCTCTGTCTCGTAAGCTCGACACCTACGCGCAGCCGCGGGGCGCACGCACGGTGAGGAGACGTGACGCAGTACTCGCTG
>CAMOKN010000295.1 GCA_946617595.1 uncultured Clostridia bacterium | reverse complement strand
GTTTCCTGATACTCATAAGGGGTTATTAAGCAAGGGTCTGTATTCCAGGTTTTATTTTCATCAAATAGATAATTCAGCATTTTCGGGTCTGTTTCACGTTCGCCGTGATAGTCCGCTTTATAGCTCACCCTCAGGAAATGCCCGTCATATTCTACACTCTCGATAGTCGCGGTAAGATCACCGAATTCAAGCACATCGCCCGCCGCTTCAAGCAAATTCCTGCTGTCTCCGCTGTTTACTTGTGCAGTAATAGTCTCATCATGATACCCCGCACCGTTGCTGCTCTCAATTCCTCCCTCTTTCAGCCCGCCGTGTTCACTCAGCCAGTTCAGTCCGAATACCGCTCCGGTGAGGACTGCGGCTGTTCCGGCTATGCCTGCAAAAATGCTTATTGCCTTATGCGACTTCTTCGGCTCGATGTATTCCGGAGTGATCTCCGTGAACTTCATCTGCTTTGCATTTTCATGATTTTTCATTTTTTCTGCCCTTTCCATGATATTGTTCATTACCGTTTTGGTATCGGAAAAGGGGTAATCAGACATCTTAGCGGACAATGCCGCTTCAAACAGCTTTTTATTATCCATTGTCCGTATCATTCCTTTCTTTGTCAAGATATTTCTTCAGCTGTGTCCGTCCGCGTTTAAGCCGTGAAGAGACCGCATTTCTGCTTATACCAAGTATTTCGGCAGTTTCTTCGACACTGTAGCCTTCGTAATAATGCATATACATGACAATGCGATTGTTTTTTCCGATCTTGTGTATGAGATCGAAAACCCTGTCGCCGTAGCTGTCATAATGCACGGTCTCGCTTGCAGCTTCAAGCGGTACAGAATTTCTTCTCCAATGAGACCGGAGCAGATTTTTGCATCTGTTGACAGTACATCTTATAAGCCATGCTTTTACGTGTTCATCATCATGAAAGCTTCCGCTGTATGTATAAAGTCCGAAGAAAACGTCCTGCATTATATCATCCGCATCGCTTTGATTCTTAATGTAGCACAGCGCAGTCGAAATTACATTTCCGCGGTACATTTCAATATACCGCTCTACGTTTTTTGCGTCCAATCCGGTCTCACCTCTTTTCCGTTGAAAGGACCTTTCATATACAACACAATCCGGACACGCCCGAAATGTCACGGATAAATCAAATTCGGCAATTTCAACAATATATTATCATACTTTTGTGCAGAATGCAACATTTATTGCAGATATTGAAATTATATAACAATTATTGTATAATATTATTGAAAAAGTGTTACTTTCTGACCGATTTTGTTGTATATAAGGGTAGAGGGGGAGCAATTCAAAGACTTTGGGATATCTGATGAACGCCGGGGAGAAAGAGAGAGGAAGATGACCGACGAAAAGATAATCGAGCTGTACTTTTCCCGTTCGGAGGACGCGATTGCCGAGACAGACAAAAAGTACGGCGCATACTGCCGCACAATGTCGCATAATATCACCGGAAGCCGTGAGGACAGCGAGGAGTGTGTGAACGATACATATTTAAGGGTGTGGAATGTTATCCCGCCGCAGCGTCCGCCGAGGTTCGGCGCTTTTGTTGTGCGGATATGTCGTAACATTGCGCTCAATATGCGGAGGGCGAAAGGTATGCTGAAACGCAGCGAGGAATATGAGGCGATACGATTCGAGGAAGTGAGCGAGTGCCTGCCGTCAAAGGAAAATGTTGAAAAGACGTTCGATGAGAAAGCTGCAATAAAAGCGCTGGAAAAATTCCTGTCCGGGCTTTCTACCGAAAAGCGTTCAATGTTCGTGCGCAGGTACTTTTATTTCAGCTGCTATGCGCAGATAGCGGCAGACCTCGGAGTTTCCGAGGGCAAGGTGAAAATGACCGTGAGCCGCACCCGCGAAAAACTGCGGGAATATCTTGAAAAGGAGGGTATCGACCTATGACACGCGAGGACAGATTTCTTGACGTATTCGGGAAGATAGACGACAAATATCTTGTTACGGCTTTGCCGGGAGCCTTTGAGCCCGATCTCGGGACTGCTGTTATACACGCCGACAAAGGTATCGAAACTGTGGAGATCACCGAAAAGGATATCCGGCGCTATCGGATATTACAGGCTGTGAAATACTCCGCGGCGGCTGCCGTTGTTATTGCTGCGGGTGCGCTGCTGTGGGTAAATTGGGATAAGATAGCTGTATCGGGCGGCAATTCATCTTCGCCGGTTACGACACAGACGAATGATGTAACTGAGCCGGGCGGTGCGGCTGCCGTAACATCGGACACGGTCATTTCATTGTCCCCGCCTATACCGATGATAACTTCCACGGAGGGCGATACGGGAGATAACAGCGGCAATTACGATCCGTTTTTCAACAGCACCGGAGACGAAACAGAGACAACAGATGATAATACCTTACCGGAGAATTTCAGCATTGCGGACGGACGCTATGAGACCGACATTTCCGCTGATATTGACTTTGAAGGGCAGCTTCAGGACGGAAGGATATTGTTCCGCTGGTCGCGCTACACCGGCGGGGAATACGATGTTACCGTGGACGGATACACTCTGATATGCTCGGAGAACGGCACCGAATATTTTGACGTAGGTGATTTTGCGGCCGACAGCAAGGGGTGCGTAGTAAACCTTGACGGCACAGAGCAATTCCCGCTGTAC
>CAMOKN010000294.1 GCA_946617595.1 uncultured Clostridia bacterium | reverse complement strand
GTCAAGTCTCCTCACCTTGCGCCAGCAAGCTTTCGGAGCCTTTCCTTGCATTTGGCGCAATCATCTCATTTTCTCTATTCAAAGCGGTTTTTAGAGGTACCCTTATCTTTTTTACTCTTGACTTTTTTAAGATATGTGATATAATTAATGTATCCTCAATAACTGCTTTAAAGGCAGTTATTATCTGATGAGCAGACGTTAATCATAATAGAATATCGCCGTAAATATGGCAAAAATAAACAAATAATGGAGGTTACAGAAATGGCGGACAGGATCATACTAAATACTGTTTCATATCACGGAAAGGGAGCAATAGCCGAAATACCGGGAATTGCCAGAACAAAAGGTTTCAGGCACATATTCGTTTGTTCAGACCCCGATCTCGTAAAGTTCGGAGTTACCGCAAAGGTTACGGACCTTCTCGACAAGGAGGGTATTTCATATACACTTTTCTCCGATATAAAGCCGAATCCCACAGTTGAGAACGTTGTAAGCGGAGTTGAGGCATTCAGAAAGAGCGGTGCCGATTCTATGATCGCAATCGGCGGAGGCTCGTCAATGGATACCGCTAAAGCTATAGGTATAATCATCACAAACCCTGAATTTGAAGATGTGCGTTCGCTTGAAGGTGTTGCACCCACAAAAAATCACGCTGTGCCGACAATTGCGGTTCCTACCACTGCCGGAACTGCTGCGGAAGTCACTATAAACTATGTTATCACAGATGTTCAGAAAGAGCGCAAGTTCGTATGCGTAGATGAACATGATATACCGGAGGTCGCTGTTGTGGATCCGGATATGATGTCCACAATGCCAAAGGGACTTACCGCCGCTACAGGCATGGACGCGCTGACCCATGCTATCGAAGGCTATACCACAAAGGCTGCCTGGGAAATGACCGATATGTTCCACCTCGAAGCGATAAAGCTCATCTCAAAGAACCTCAGAGGAGCAGTTGAGAACGATCCTGCCAGCCGTGAGGGAATGGCGCTTGCACAGTATATCGCGGGTATGGGATTCTCGAATGTGGGTCTTGGCATCGCTCACTCGATCGCTCATACGCTCGGTGCGCATTATGATACGCCTCACGGCGTTGCCTGCGCTATGATGCTCCCGATAGTTATGGAATATAATCAGGAATACACCGGTGAAAGATTCAGGGAGATCGCGCGTGCTATGGGTGTTGAGGGCGTTGACAATATGTCGCAGGAGGAATACAGAAAAGCTGCTGTTGACGCTGTAAGGCAGCTTTCAAAGGACGTAGGCATTCCGGAAAAGAATGACAGGATTAAGGAAGAAGATCTCGATATACTTGCGGCTGACGCTTACGCAGATGCCTGCCGTCCCGGAAATCCGCGCGATACAAGCGTTGAGGAACTCAAGGAGCTTTACAGAAAGATCATGTAATAGATCTCTCGCTCTGAACAAAGATATTATTGCAATTCTCCTGCCCTGCCGGTATTTCTGACAGGGCAGGATTGATAAACCGGGGAAATGCTATGAAAAAGACAGAGATTTTCGATTCAACACTGCGCGACGGAGCACAGGGCGAGGGGATCAGCTTTTCAGTCTCGGATAAGCTCAAGATCGCGGAAAGCCTTGACAGGTTCGGGGTGGATTATATCGAGGCAGGAAATCCGTTCTCTAATCCTAAGGATGCCGAGTTTTTCCGGCAGGCAGAAAAAATGCATTTTGATAACGCAAAGCTTGTTGCTTTCGGTTCGACGATCAGAAAAAATACCGAGCCTGAGGATGACGAGAGTGTTGCTGCGCTTCTTTCTGCCGGAACAAAGCATATCGTCGTCTTCGGAAAGGCATGGGATCTTCACGTTGACTGTATTCTCGGAACAACTCTTGAAGAAAACCTCAAAATGATAAGCAGCACGATATGCTATCTGCGTTCAAAGGGAAGAACGGTGTTCTTTGATGCCGAACATTTTTTTGACGGATATAAGGCAAATCCCGCCTATGCGCTTGAAGTGATAAAAATTGCCGAGAAAGCGGGTGCAGAGGTGATCGTTCTGTGTGACACTAACGGAGGTTCATTCCCCGATGAGATCTCAAGATCGGTGAAGGAAGCAAGAAAAGCAGTGAGAACTACTCTCGGTATCCACTGCCACAATGATACCGGCTGTGCAGACGCAAATACTATAGCTGCGGTGAAAGCAGGAGTTTCACATATTCAGGGGACGTTCACCGGAATGGGTGAACGCTGTGGAAATGCCGCTCTTTCGACTGTAATACCCGATCTTCAGCTCAAGCTCGGATACAATATCGTAAGTCCGGAAAAACTGCGTACTCTTACCAAAACCGCAAGGTTCATAAATGAAGTCGCGAATATCCGGCTGCCGCGTAACCTCCCGTACATCGGAAATTCGGCGTTTGCGCACAAAGGGGGAATGCACGCGGACGGTGTTGCGAAAAATTCCAAGACTTTCGAGCATATAGATCCGTCACTTGTTGGGAACAAGCGTAATTTCCTGCTGAGCGAGGTTTCGGGCAGATCGGCGGTGCTGTCAAAGCTTCATGCATTTGATGATACACTTACAAAATCCAGCTGTGAGACAAAGCAGATAACCGAGAAAATGAAGGAACTCGAAAATGACGGATTTCAGTTTGAGGCAGCTGCCGCAAGCTTTGAACTGCTCGTGCGCAAGGAACTTGGAAAATTCACGCAGCATTTTGAGATAGACCACTACCGGATAATTTCGTCAATGGACAGTCTTGACGGACAGGCTTTTACCGAAAAAGCTAATGCGATCGTTAAAGTCAGGGTCGGCGATAAGTATGAGATAACCGCGGACGAAGGCGAAGGTCCGGTAAATGCAATGGATAAGGCGCTCAGAAAGGCACTTGAAGTGTTCTATCCCGAACTGAAAAAAATGCACCTTGTTGATTTCAAGGTACGTGTGGTCGCATCAAGCGACAGTACGGCTGCGGTGACCCGTGTTCTTATCGAAAGTACCGACGGAGAGAATACGTGGACTACTGTCGGTGCATCGAGAGATATAATCAACGCAAGTGTCATCGCACTCAAAGACTCTATAGAGTATATGCTAAGAGATAATTAAGGGTACCTCTAAAAACCGCTTTGAAAAGAGAAAATGTGGCAGCCGTGTCGAAGACGAGGAAAGGCTCCGAAGGCTTGCTGGTCTGTCGGTCTTCTG
>CAMOKN010000293.1 GCA_946617595.1 uncultured Clostridia bacterium | reverse complement strand
CAGGCATGTGATCGAATTCCTCGGAGGTCCGCCTGCGGAACCTGTTTTTCTGTTTTGTATAGGCATAGGTATGATATATTCAAAGCATAATTCGCCGTTGGATTACGTCAAGAGCGGACTGAAATTACTGTTAGCGGGATATCTTCTGAATTTCTTCAGGCAAACTCTGCCTCAGTTTATCGGCGTAATGATCGGTGTGGGAGAAGGTCTGGATCCGATCGGCGGCTTATTTGTTGTTGACATTCTTCCTTTTGCGGGAATGGCTTTCCTGACTGTCGCTCTTATGAAAAAAGCAAAATTCTCAACATTAATGATATGTGCAATTGCTTTTCTGATGCAGGCAGCCGGAATATGGGCAGCAAATATCGATTTTGAACCGGGAATTATTCAAAGTCTGCTTGGTCTTATTATTCCTTCAGGCACGTTTACTCCGTTCCCGCTTACTTTGTGGTTCGTTTTCCCTGCAGCGGGTATGCTTTTCGGCGAATATCTGCAGAAATGCGAGGACAAGAAGAAAATGTACACAAAGCTTCTTGCCATTTCACTGGTCATCTTTGCATCTCTCACGTCAAGCTGTTTGTATTTCGGTATAGATATACGAAATATGTTTGTTTTATACGAAGATCTGTATTACCACACCAGTATGATCGGAACACTGTGGACTATGTGCATCGTCATGTCTTTGCTCGCAATCAGTTATCTGGTATTAAGAAAGCTCGAAGGAACAAAGGTTGGCACATTCGTCAGATATTGCAGTACAAATTTCAATACGATATATTTTATCCAATGGTTAGTAATAAGTTATACCCTGTCCGTTCTTATGGTGCTGGATATCGAGAAAACCACTTCCCCGCTCATCATTATTCTGTGGTTTGTTTTCTCAGCAGTCGTCTCGATCTTAATATCGGTACCCGTGGTCAGAATAATGAGAAAAATAAAGAACAAAAAGTCCACAGCTGCCGGTTAAGCACTTAAAATGATATGATAAAGACGCAGGATAAATGATCCTGCGTCTTTTTTTAATCCTGCATTACTTTGCTGTTACGGTCGCAATATCACTTGCGGAGACCTTCGTCCACTCACCGTTTACATACGCTTTTACAGCGTAGGAGTATTTCTTTCCTGCCTTTGTGCCGGTAATGCGGACTGCGTTCTTTTCAGTCTCGGCGACAAGTTTCAGCTTGCCGTTCACATACTTGAAAACCCTGTACTTCTCTGCATTATCAACTTTGTTCCACCTGACCGCAATACTTCCCTCGTCAGCAGTCAGCGAAACGACCGGCTTGTAATTGGCGGTCACTGATATTTTGTAGGAATCGGCGATCCCGGAAAGATGTCCGTCAATGCTGTATCTTATCAGGAATTCGTATGTTTTCCCGTTTTTGAGTCCGGAGACCGTAAGAGAAGTTTTTGATAAAGTCCGGAGCTTTTCGTACTTGCCGTTTCTCTTGATATATACTGTATAGCTCTCTGCGCCGGACACAGCGTCCCATGTCAGTTTCGCCTTGCTTTCCGTTATTTCAGCAGTCACATCTCTGCCGCTGTTCGGACGGTCATCAGCAGCAACCGTATGATCGATATCTGTTGGAGTGTTGCTTGTCGGGTATGACGGGACAGACGGTGTATAGCTGATGCCGGTGATGATCCATTTCGCATAAAGCGTCTTGTCAGCAGTTATCACGGTTTGTTCAAAGTCGAACGGACTGCCCGTGCATCCGGCATTGTCAAACCAGCCGATGAAAACCGATTCGCCGCGGAAAGGATCAGCCGGAGCCGATGCCTTTTCACCGCTTATGACCCTCTGCGATGCAACCGCGCTGCCTCCCCTGCTGTCAAATGTGACGGTAAACGGGTGCTCTATCCTGTCTATCTGTGTCTGTACTGCAGCGGCATATAATGCGGCACCGCTTTCGTTCGGGTGGAAAGAATTTCTCCGGACAAATGAGGTCTTGTCGATCTCATCAGGATCCGTTTCAAACAGGAGCAAATACAGCTCGTTTATGTATGGCTGGGACGAATATGCTTCGTGTCCTTCAAAATCGGATCTGACATCGACAAAATATATCTTGAGACCGCTGTTGTCATGCAGATCGTTTACAATTGATCTCAACTCATCATCAAACCAGTCAACGGCATCTTTCAGTATCGCCGCTTTGTCAGAAGGAAACATACCGGTGCCGGATACAAGATACGGATAGCCGACAACAATTATTGAAGCATCTCCCGCCGCGCTTGCTAAGTTTCTATATGCTGAAATAAGTTCGTTCTTTAACCCGGAATAGAAAAGGCTTTTTTTCGCATCGATCCCCGTCTGAAAGTATTCGGTGGTACTTGTGAATGCAGCAGTTAAAATATCTACAAAACCGATATCGTTACCGCCTATGCTGATCGTGATATAGTCATTGGACGTCAGAGCCAGCCCGTTCAGTATATCAAGCTGTGCCGGAAGCGATGCAGTACCGGTATATGCCGTGTCATTCCAGTCGAAATTATACTCTATTTCCTGTGTTTGCGTAAGATGCTTTATCTCTGCCGAAGATGCCGCAGCCAGGTACCAGTTAGTACCTCTGTGATCTGCCATAGTTCCGTTAACGCCGTCAAGCGTCAGCATTCCTGCCCACGCTTTGGAAGAACGATGCGCAAGCCAGTCCTGATTCACTGCAGAATCGCTGACTTTTTCGTCCTGTCCGTAAAACGGCTTTATACCCTCCCCGGACGAATATGAGTCTCCGAGAGTCACTATGATCCTCGGGTCTGTTTCTGCACCGGCCGCAAATAAGAACTCCGGAATGATCCCGACGGCACTTGTAATTGCAAGCATTGCAGCTGTAATGAACGAAAGAATGCGATTTCTGATTTTTTTCATATATTACGTCCTTTCCGGGCAAAATTCAGTGTATCTTTATGATTTTTATATATTAATTATAATACCGCTGAAATCATTTGTCAAGTTTATAGTCTTTATTTGTGATTTTTTGACATCTCCGCAGTCAGATCCGGTTTTGGACATCATTCTATAGACAAAAACAGGTTTTTGGTGTATAATAGTTTAGGGAACCTCTAAAAACCTTTTGAGAGAAAAAGAGCTCAGTCCGAAAGGCAGGAATAAACCATGAAAATAAAACTCTGCACGATCGTCTCTCTTATATTGTGTGCAGCTGTTTCAGCAGGCTGCGGCAAATCCGGACAGCAGGAGCCAACTGCAACTGCTGCCGCTTCCGTATCCGCGGAGACTGCCGAAGCAGATGCTGAAAAGAGAGATTCTGTCTATAAGGTGCTGGTAACGGATCAGTTCGGCAACCCTGTTTCCGGCGCAAAAGTGCAGTTCTGCAATGACGAAATGTGTCTTTTCTCCGTTACCGGCACGGACGGGACCGCCGAATTTGAGACTGACGAGGGACAAGGCTATGAAGTTCATCTGTTCAAGGTCCCGGAAAACTATGAAAGTGATGATACCGTATATTCGGCGCCCGAACAATACGGAACAGTAACGATTACAGCATATCTTAAAGATGATGCCGCCGATATTACCGACGCCCGTTCCCCCGAAGAAGATTGAAATAATATGACAATTGGATCGCCCGGCATACGCTTGGATATAAAAGGCGTTTATAAAGGTTTAAATGGGTTTATTGCGCAGTCAGTTATTTTTTATGCAGCGATGCAAAGGTTGTGTGCGCCTATTTGTGCGGTATGACCTAAATATAAAAAACAGGAGAATCAAATGGAGAAAAGCAAAGCCGGAAATATCCGCGATACGGTCATTAAGATCATTCAAGCTGTCCTTTGCACCGCCTATGTAATGTTCATGTCGGTGCAGGTGATCGGCATTTACAGCTCCGGTTCAGCAGCACAGGCTGATGACCCGAAAGCGCAGATATATACACAGGATATCGCCGCCGACGCTGTTATCAAGGGACTGCCCCTGCTGATACTGTCCGCGGCAGTCACGATAACAGCTGCGGTGCTCGGAGTACGGAACAGGAACAAGCCTTTCAATGACCCCGTTATAAAACGCGATATCATCACTTCCCGGATAAAGTCGCCCACCGCAGAGATGCTTGCCGAAAGATCAAAGCAGAAAAAACTGCATATAGCCGGCTGGGTATGCTTCGCGGCTTCAATGGTGCCGATAGTTCTCTATATGACAAACCCATCGCATTTTGACCGTTCCGATGCACAGGGACTTGAATCGGTGATAGCGGATATGGTGATGTTCATTCTTCCGTGGACTATCATAGGCGGCGGTGCATTGGCTGTATCGTTCATTCTTATTGACAAGAGCGTCAAAAAGGAGATCGAACTTGCGGCGGACTGTGAAAGGAATGCAGGCACATCAAAAACGGAATTGAAACGTCCCAAAGCAGT
>CAMOKN010000292.1 GCA_946617595.1 uncultured Clostridia bacterium | reverse complement strand
GCCTTTGGAAACCTTCTGTATGTCATCGTGTCATAAGCGCCTTTTTAAAGCGGGTACATTCCTTGATGTCAAGCTCATTCCGCCCTATGGGCGGACAAAAGGCTTCAAGCTGAGCTTTGAAGCCTTTTCACGGTTGATGAGCAGACATTAATTTACAAGCCTAAAACATATCCGCCAATCATGCCGATCACAGCAGAAATACCTATGATCGCAATAGGGTGGATCTTTTTGAACGCGAGCACAGCTCCGAGGGCGAATATGCCGAGTGAGAGCCAGAAGCCCGCTTCCGAAAACACAGAGGTCTGCAAGCCGGTCGGAAAGAAAACCGTCATTCCGACAGACAGAAATGCTGCACCTATCAGACCGATCACCGCAGGACGCAGACCGTACATCACACCGTCAACAACCCGGCTCTTGCGGAACTTCTCATAGAACTTCGCAACGATAAGGATTATCACAAAGGACGGCAGGACAACTCCGAGTGTAGCACACACAGCCCCGAACACTCCGCCTGTTCTGATACCGACGAATGTAGCCATATTGATCGCGAGCGGTCCCGGTGTACTTTCGCTGACGGCAATGAAGTCCACCACCTCAGCCTGCGTTAGCCAGCCGTGACTCTCGACCTCGCTCTGTATCAGCGGGAGCATCGCATAACCGCCGCCGAAGGTAAATGCACCGATCTTCAGAAAGGTCAGAAACAGTTCAATCCATATCATCGGTCTGCTCCTTTCTGAATATCAGCGACCACACAAGACCGAACACAGCACAGCCGATAATAACGAACACTGCATCTATTTTCAGAAAAGCCGTCAGTACCAATGCCGCTGCCATGATAACATAGGAAACAGCGTGCTTTTTCGTTGCCATGAACATGGTAAATTCGGCTTTGAGTATCAATGCGAGAACACCGGCACGGATACCCATAAATGCATACTGCACAGCTCTCGACTCCTGAAAGGCTTTCAGGATAAATGAAACAAGTGAGATAATAAGGAATGACGGCAGCACGACACCCAGCGTTGCACAGACAGCACCGAGTGTTCCGGCGGTACGGCTGCCCACAAAGGTAGCCGCGTTGATCGCTACCGGACCCGGTGTGGATTCTGCTATTGCAACGACTTCCAGTATATCGTCCTCATTCAGCCATCGTTTATTGTCACAGACCTCACGCTGTATCAGCGGTATCATTGCATAACCGCCGCCGAACGTAAATGCGCCGATCTTCATGAAGGTCAGGAACAGGTCAAGGTTTTTATTCATAGGATCACCCCATAGCATTATACCACAGTACTATGGGGTGTGTCAATTTGCAAAATCGTATCAACTCGATCAGAGGTCTGGCAGCGATCATGCCAGACGGCGTTACATAAGAAAACAGAATTTACTACTTCTCGTACATTTCGGAATACTTCGATGTAATCTCGGTAGGAAGCTCAAAATGCTGATAATCTTTTCGATCAGTCCAGTCTCCGCCCCATTCAAAGCCTTTTTCTATAAAGAGCTTATAGCACAGATCGTCTTTTTCTATTTTGTAATCGAAGTCCTTTGACCTGTCCAAATAATCTTTTCCTGTGGCAGGCTCAATTACTTCTTTCTGAGTGCCGTCATCATTTGTCACAATTTTATGGTAAGGGTTGTACAGCGTATTGATATCGACTGCCATTCCTAACCCGTGTTTTGATATTTTGTTAGTATGTGATATGAACCGGAAATTAAAGCTTGATGAGTTATTATCTCGCATCATTATTTCATCATCAGCCATATAGTTGTCAGGCAGCACCATTCTCTCTATAGGGTAATCTGCATCATACAGTTTTTCAAATATCTCCAGAACATCTTCTGCGATCAGCTTATGCACCACCATTTCTCCTTGATGAGTGTTGCCGTCTTTATCTTTGTGCAAGACAAGCAGATAACGAAGGTCTTCACGCGGAACGATACATTCAGATTTGTATGTATTACCGCATTTCATTCTGTCAAGAAGATCATCAGAAATTTCGCGTATAGAAAACCCGTCTCTGAATTCTTTCTCTTCCGTTATTTCTGTATTATGTGATTGTGTTGAGGTCTCGGGGGAATCACACGCTGATAAACCAACGGCAAGCACACAGATCATTGCTAAAGCGGATAGTCTTTTCTTCATATTCCTTAATCTCCTTAAATCCGATTGTAAGATCTTGTATAAATTATAGCATTTTGATCGAAATAAGTCAATACATAATCCAGTGCGAAAGGAGGTGCGATATGGCAGGAAAAGCATTGAAAGCAAGCGGTAAGCGGGTTATGAAGGGCAACGAGAACGTGTACTTTATGAACCATGTGACGGGTATGATCTGCTCCGGACCCTTACTCATGGATGCGGATATTCAGCTTTGAGAAATTCAAGCAGCATACCCGGTACATACTGATAATGATGGGATTCATAGAGCTTGTATGTAAGGTCGGCTTTGTGTGCTGAGATGCGTTCATTCAGTTTTTCAAGACCTTTGAGCAGACTGTCGTGACCGTGGTAGGCTCCCGAATAATCCGGGTCTTCAAGCGAACCGCCGCATATAAATATCTTCTTTTTCAGGACTTCGTTCCTGTCAAAATAACCATATTCGTTCATAGCACTGTCAGCATCGTAATCCGAGTCCATACCGTAAAGATTGAAGAAAGCAGGGCTTCCGACAATATATCTGAAAAACGGCTGATTTTCATAGCAGTCCGACTTAAAGCACGCGCAGTGTGAGAATACTCCGCCCATTGAATGTCCGAACAAGGTGGAATCGGCGCAGTCTATGTTATAGTTCTCTCCGAGATATGGCATGAGATCATCGCAGATGAAATTCAGTAGCTTTTCTCTTTCTTTTAACAGAAGCCGTTCACGGAACGGATCCTCTGTGCCGTTTATATAGTAGTCATACGCAAGACTTACAAGTATCACATCAGCCGCTTCTCCCTGCTCCATAGCCTTGTACAGCGCAGCGTGATCGTTGAGTCTCCACACACCGTCGGTCATAAAGAAAACAGGGTAGGACTGCTCCGCGTCATATTCAGGCGGCAGAGTTACATGAACAAGAAATTCAAGTCCGAGCTGTTCGTCATAGACGAGGTATTCGTCGATATGATCCTTTATCTCCGAAAGAGCTTCGGCGTCGTACTCCCATGAAGAACGGAAGTCCGCAAAAGGATCACTGTTACTGAAAGGCATATCAAATCTTTCATATCTGTCTGGAATTGTGGTGTATGTGGCGTTTATCACCGCATCGAAAACAAGCTCGGTCTGTTTGACTAAACATTCCGTGCTCGCCTCGTCCATGCCGTCCTCTTCACAATTCTTCCGCTGGGAATCAAAAAACTCCTCTTTGCTGTCAAAGGAAAATCCCTCATCAATGTACAGATATCCGCCGTCGTAACCGTCTTCCGGTATATATCCGGTATAGGCGACACCGTCGATCAATGCTCCGCGGTAAGAATAGTCAGTGGCTTCGCTTTTCATCTCATTGAACTCCTCTTCCGTAAAACTCCCTTTATCCAGTAATTCCTGATACAAGGAAACGGACGCTTCTTTTGTGACGATGACATTTCCGATCATTACTCCCGGTTCCGGCAGCTGCTCATCAAGAAGCGAGAATGGACGTTTTCTTACACATGAACGCTCAAGTTCAGTCATTTTGTTAGTCAGGATTATTGTTTCCGACGGCTTTTCCGCAATGTATTTTTCCGTTGCAGGCGCTTCTGTTTCGGTTGTTTCCGGCGCGTATGCCGTTGTGATCTCTGTTTCCGCAGGCGTGCTTGCAGGTATGGAAGTAGCCTGTTCATTCTTCGTTCCGCCGGAGCATGAACCGGCACATACCAGTAACGCAAGAGCAAGTAAGGAAGAAGCTGTTTTTTTCATCATGTACTTTTTTCTCTTTCTGTGATACGTTTTATCAATTCTTTGCCGATCTGTCAGCTGTTGCTGTCAAAATAGTCATGCTTGATGAACATGGCGGCGACAAAGTGCGACAAGAGCCTTCCGGTAGTGAGCCGACATATATTCACATTGTTTTTAGGCTCTTTCAGCATTCTCTCTACAAAAAACTGTGCAACGACATCGGGCCTTTCCGCAACTATATTGCAAAAGTGCAAGGAAAATTTTTATATTTTAGGATTCTCCTTGCACTTTTGTTCGTCCGAAGGACGAAATGAGCTTGACATCAAGGAATGTGTCCTCAATAAT
>CAMOKN010000291.1 GCA_946617595.1 uncultured Clostridia bacterium | reverse complement strand
CGTTGTCGTCCCGCTATCCGACACCGCCGGTGCGGTGGTTCCCGCCCCGCACCCCGAAAGGAGCAAAGCTGCCGCGGCTGCAAAAGATATAAGCTTTGTTCTTGATTTCATGTCGTGACTCCTGTATTTCATATTATCAAATTCTTAATACAATTGCGGATCCCGGAGAAGATCGACTCTCCAGCCGTCCTCGGTCAGAAGCAGTATCGTGTAGTTGACCTCCCGCGTGTTTTTGACGTTGGCGAACATTTCATCAAGCTTCGCATCAAGACGCACTATGACCTGCTCATCATCGGAATAGATGATCTGATATTGTGTATCATATCCCGGAACTCCTTTTTCACCCATGTTCCAAAACAGCTCGCCGTTCTTCCCGTATTCGTAAGCTCTGACATTGTATATTCCCACCGGAGTAAAGATGGTCCTTCGGTATGTGTCATAGCTGTCAAAGGTATATCCGGTAAGTCTCCCGTATGTTCTGACACCCGACACCGTGAAAAAGCCTTCACGATCCTGATTTTCTTCATTTATGGGAGAATGCTCCGCAAAAGCGTATGCAGCGTTATATACATCAGCCTGCTCTTGTAACGGAAATGTCAGTCCGCGCGCCGAAGCATAGTCATATATCTCATAGTCCGGTGTATATTCCTTCAATTCTATATTCTTGACCTCGGTATCATCTTTAAAGACGTCCGGAAGCGTCCTTTCCGACGAGGTCGATTCGGCTGCGGGGACAAACGTATTGTTCTCGGTGACGAGCGTATCCGGCACCGCTGTGGTTATTTCCGGCGCTGCTGTCGTTTCTTTCGTTGTCGTTTCGATGTCTGCGTGCTTGTCTGTGTTGCAGCCCGAAGCAAGCAATATAGCTGCAATTGCGGAAGTAAGAAATAATAGTTTTTTCATTTTATGCTATCCTTTTTCAAATATAGTGGCAGGTCTTTTCAGCTGCCTCTGTAAATAAAAAGACAAATCAGAGCAAAACAGATGCGCGATTTCGCAGTATTCTCCCTTTTGTACAACATTCAGCTTTGTCGGTTGTTAATATTATCCAAAAGTCATTGTTCTTGGCTCCATTCATCAATACGCCAGCCATCATCTCTCTTGACGAATTTGCAGACAATGCTGTTATCACCGGACGTTTTAAGCGTGAACTCCGTATCACTTGCGTCCATGATCTCGACATCAAGATAATTCTTCGGTACTATGCTCTGACCGTGTTCATCGGCAGCCCACATCTCATTATCTGTTTCAAAATAAAATCCGCAGTCGTTATACAGTCGGCTGATAAGCTTATGTGTCATATAATCCACAAGTGTGTAGTAGAAGGTACTGAAACGATAACCGGTTCCGTAATATCGTTTCTCCGAGCCGGTCATTTCGTCGGTAAGATCTATGTAGTATCTGTTGTCCGGGTCGATGATACCGGCTGGGGTAAAATCATTGGCTGTAAAACGGTCTATAAGCTCGGCAGCAGTACAATATAATGTGATAAATTCCTGCTTGCTTATGCTTTCCGGAAGTCCCTTTACATCTATATTCTTTGATACTGGCTCAAATGAGAATGTCACAAGGTCATCATTATGTGGAAGATATCTTTCAGAGAACTCCATAAGATAAGCAGAAGTTGTGCCTTTTTTTCCTAAAGGAACCTCGTCAAGAGATGGATAACTGTCTTTCTCAAAATCCCACAGAGCATATTCATCAGACGGGGCAGTTGATGTAGTTACTATGATACCGGGATCTCCGTTGTTCGGAAACAAAACATCACAAGAGCCTGCAATTTCTATAATCTCCTCTTTACCAAAGGAGCCCATAAGTGAGAAAATATAATGTTCCGTTTCCCATTCGAGATAGCAGAGTTCTCCGTAATCTACAATAAACCCATTATAACCGTTTACAGCAATAGCTTCGGGCGTACTATTCTGGGTGTCGATATTTGCATGATAATCCTTTTTTACACTTTGTCTAAGAGTCAGGTTGTTGACATCATTGCTATATACGGTTTTAATCGTATCGACGAGATCATTTCTCTGTACAAGCTCGTATCCCTCCGGCAGTTCAGTGATACCATAGATATCAACGATCTGCTCAGGTGCATTTGTGTCTTCTTTTACCGTCACATGCGTAAACGGTCTGAAAACATCCATAAAGAAGTTGAATATAGCGTTCCTGCTTGCTTCAACGCTGAGTGCAAGCACTGCCATAAGTATAACTATCACTGCGGCGATAGTAAGCGTGCGTTTAAGCGAGTGACGCTTGTTCACGGTTATCGGAACTGCGCTCTGACGCTTTATGAGGCGGTTTGCCCTGCGCTCAAATGAACGGCTGAACCTGTGAGGGGCAAGAAGCGCGTCATCAACGTTCACATACTGCTCGCCGAAGCTTTTTATTGCCTTTTCCAACAGCATATCAAATAATTCGTCTGTCATATAAGCCCGGCCTCCTTTATCTGCTTCTTAAGCATTTCGCGTCCTCTGTGTATCCTTGCTTTGACGGCTTCAACAGTAAGACCGGTCACTTCCGCTATCTCCCTGTCCTTCATCTCATAGAAAAACTTCATCATCAGAATGTCGGAATACTTGTCGTCGAGAGCCTTCACTAACGAAAACACCTTTTCCTGAAGTTCACGATCCTCAACATCCGCTTCAATATCAGATATATCCGGGACTTGCTCCGATAACTCATTTTCATCGGGGAGCTCGCGTGACTGTTTATTTGAAAGCCTGAGAGCCGCATTCCTGACAACTATAAATAGATAGTTCCGGATCGCTGTATCACTTAAGTGCGATATTTTATCAAAAACATTGGCTGTTGAAAGGAACGCATCATGCACAGCGTCCTCAGATGATGTAGCATTATGTAAAATACGATATGCTGTATTATACATCATATCTCTGTTTGCTATGTAAGCCTTTTCAAATTTACTTCTGTCCTCTTCACTTTCAATGACAGAAAGATACATTGAAATCATTTTTACACTTCCTTTTCTCCCGTGTATGCTTATTATATCAAAATAACGCCGTAAATTCAAGGATTTTTCTAATATCCGTACACATCATCAAACGCAGTGCGGAGTATAGACGGTTGACATGAAGTAGATCAGACTAAATAATTATACCATTGTGATAAGAAGGGATATATTCCAAGATACAAAAAAATAGAATTCCGGTTCAAAAAATTAGAAAAATACAGGCTTACTTGAGATTATTTCGTTGACAAACGGCTCCGGCTGGGCTTTTGCGCTAATGAAGCCTATACTGTAACATTTTGGTTTTGCGCTTAAACCGATGTAATTTATTATCGGATTGCCTGTCATTGTATATGTCCCTACCCGTGAACGTGATGTAATTTATTATATCCACAGAATGCTTCAACCAACTTATCAAGTGTGTATGGCAAATCCTCTGAGCGCGCTCACAGAGCGGGTTTGCGGCACTTTCTTCCTTGATACTCAGACAGCTTGGCAGCAAACTACGGGCATATAACAGCAAGATGCGGTTAGGCGCGGCTAACAAGCAGATTATTTGCTTCCGCTAACCGCATACGGCTGTCATTGACATCTATACACGAGAAAATCATACCGATATGATAGGAATAGCAAAATCGACCTCTCCGGTTTTCTCTGAAATGAGAGTGGTGTTTGACCACTCCGTTCTGTATAATGCAGTTATCTATCACTTATCAATCATATTGTTATGGTAGGATATAAGGCGCGCGCCTCCTGTTTTGCGACCAATCGACCTTAAGAAAAATAAGAAATGATAAGAAATATCCCAGATCCCGATATTTTTTCTGCCCGTTTTCAGCTCTAAGCGTGCTTAAGTGAGAAAATAATAAATTACATCGGGTTTCGGTTCAACAGGATAAAAATACAGTATCTATTTCCGGTAATATGTTGGGCGCAAAAGCCCTGATAATGCGGTCTGACGAGGCAATGTGCGGAAAATACCTTTTGTGGTTGCAGCGTTGTTTCCTTTTATAGTGCGGGTTTGCGCCTTTTTATAATCGTTGCCGAAAATGGGTGAGTTTTAATTTATTAATTTAATCCTTATATGCTTTCTTATGTGAAGGTAGTAATTTTGCAAAATTACAAATCTATCCCATGTATCATAATTATTTGTCAATATGGTGTAAAAATCGCAAGACGTGTTATATGATCGACCCGATTTTCTGTTATTTAGTATTCGCGTTCATACTGTTATATATAGGGGGATTGATATTATGCTCACAACAGAAAGCAGCATTAAGCAAATTCTTAAAACACGTCTGGCTGATGAACGAGAAAACAGGCTTCGCGTATTTCATGAATGTAAACATCCTGAATATGCGGAGACAGAGGTATGGGAAGGTATAACAGAAACTGATAACTACTACATCAGTTCCTTCGGGCGTGTACTTAGGCAGAACAAATCCAATGGTCAACGCAGGATCCTGACGGATACAGATACCTACAGGAATACGGGCAAGATAATGGTAAATGGGAAGTTCATACGCCCTCATATCTACGTTGCAAAATATTTCGGAGCTATGGGAAATGGCGACAAAGTGATCCATATAAACGGTGATAAATATGACAATAAGATCGACAATCTCCGCTTTGCAAGCAAAAAGGATGCTTCCTGTGCTCCCTTGATTTCAAGAGAATACACCACGCACGTTCCTCTATGCCAATTTACCCCCAATGGAGTGTTTATAAAGCTTTGGAGAGACATCTCAGAAGTTACAGCCACAACAGGCTTCAGATCGGGTGATGTGCTTTCCTGCACCGAAGGAAGAGTGTTGACGGCTTACGGTTGCATATGGACGTTTGCAACAGATGCTCCGGAATACAAGAGATTTCCCCAAGTCGCAGAAAAAGTGGCATCTCTTAAGGAGTGGCTTATAACCGGAAAACACCCAGGAGGGTACATATTGTTTCCCACAGTTGGCGAGGCGGCACAGATAAGCGGTGTATCGGAATATGATATCATTCGCTCTTGCTTGTTCTCTGAGACTATAGGAGACTGGATGTTTATTAATAACGGTATAAATTCATTACACAAGGAGGAAAACAACTATGAATGAAAATACTACAGAATTCAAAGTTTGTCGCAGCTTCAATGCTTACGAGGTTAGTCGTGACGGGAGAGTGAGAGTGCGCAAAACCGGCAAGGAACTTACAGTTTCAAGGTTCCCCACCGGCGTGAAATATGTATATATTATGTTAGGAATGTACTCAGGGAAGAAGAAGGGACGGAAGGTTGCGGTCGGTGAGCTTGTGGCAAGAACATATTTGAGAGCCAAAGATTCTCATGAGATACTTCACTGTATCAACGGCGACTGGAATGATTATTCTATAGACAACTGGGAATGGTACGATCCGCAGAAACTTCCGGAAAACTGCACGAAGCAGTGGAAGATAATAGCGGGTACTCATTCGCATTATGATGTTTCCGAGGACGGCGAAGTGAGAAGTCATAAGTATTGCAAGCCGCTTAAAGTGTACGCTCAAAAGGGCAAGCCCTATGTCACCTTAAGTGTAGACGGCAAGCCTTACATGAAGTCTGTTGCAGTTCTCGTTGCGGCAGCCTTCTTACCAAACCCCAACAAACACAAAATCGTTGGTCACAAGGACGGCGATGTATGGAACAACAGCTTTAACAACCTCGTATGGGGAATTCGTGACAATCCCACGGTAAATCACAAGCTAAACAATGCGAAAGCCGTTGACGAATATTCACTGACAGGTGAGTTGATCCAGACATGGAAAAGCATGACTATTGCGGCTCGAAGTTCCTGCCTTAGCGTGGTATCCATTAAAAAAGCCTGCACCGGCAGGTATAAGACAGCCGGGCATAGAGTATGGCGTTTCCATGGAGAGGCATTTGATTCCCACAAGGTTCCCGTAGTCCCCGAGTTGTATCCCGATGAGGTATTCGTTCCGATACCGGGTTCGCACGCAGAGGTGTCCAATTACGGAAGGGTTCGTAACACCTTGAATAGCGGACAGTTTTATAAGGTCAACAATCAAGGTTCAATCAAAATTACTATCGACGGTAAGATAACTACCAAGCGCCCCTATATATTAGAAGCTCAGCTGATGCTCCCTAATCCTCACGGGTATAAGCGTGTCGGGTTCATTGATGGAAACCCTAACAATCAGAGACTGGAAAATCTTAGGTGGGAATAAGGAAGGTCAGAGCTATATGTTTCTACCAACCAATTCGTCATTGTTCTCACGCTCGGCTTGATTCCCAAAATGAAGGTCAGATCCGGCTTCACGTCTGCTATAAATACTGATATATTTGACATTCTTAAAGATCTCTGTTTCCCGTAATCGAAAAACACTTGATTTCGGGAAATAGCTATATTATATTGAATGGTCTCATAAAGGCTTTTATCTTTTCAAGCGTTCTCGGCGTATTCAAAGGTATAATCATTGCTATTTATCAAGTCTATAACTTTTTTGACCAGTTGAACCGAAACCAGACTCTTTACCTCTTTACCTTCTGTAGAAAAATTTACGTCTATAACTTCATATTTTTCATACATATCTTCAGAATAATCATCTATTCGTGAATGGAAAGAATAGTTGCATATAGAATAGCAAAAGAAGTATTCACCAGTTTTAGTCTTCCTGTGGATACATTTCGGTTTCAATAAAGACAGCATTTTTTCCTTCATATTATAATACTCATCCATTTTTGCTGCCCAATTTTCGACATTACCGAATTTATCTGTCCAGTGAGGATTATTGCGTTTTATGCTATCGAACTCAAATATTTTATCTCTGTAGTTTTTCGCCCTTTTATTTACACTGTAAATACTCGACCGTAGATTTTGTTAAGCGTGCTATCATATTCTTCGGATACGCTCCAAATGTAATACAAACCGATAACGGCGCTGAATTCACCAATTTCGGGCGAACTAACAGAGTACATACCTT
>CAMOKN010000290.1 GCA_946617595.1 uncultured Clostridia bacterium | reverse complement strand
TCAAGCATTTCACGGTAGAAGTCCTCTTCATTCATGCAATACTCCAGCCCGACATTTTTATCTATCACATCATTTGTCTCTTCGTCCTGCGTGTTTTCCTGCACCGGACCGGCGTGAGCCGTCTGTGCCGCAGCGGTGACTTCCGATTTTTTGTACATTATCTTCTCTTCGGGAAGATATTTAAGGATCATTTTTTCAAGCTTGTCGTATCTTATCGGTTTTGTGAGATAGTCGTCAAATCCCGCGTTCAGATACATCTCTCTTGCGCCGGAGACGGCATTGGCAGTGAGAGCGATGATCGGCGTACCCTGTGTGTCGATGATCCGGCTTGCTTTTATTTTCTCCAGTGTCTCGATACCGTCCATTTCCGGCATCATGTGGTCAAGAAATACTATATCATATTTTTGTTTCTCCATTGCGGCGATCGTGTCAGCTCCGCTGCTGACAGAGGTTATATCCGCCTCCGTCTTTTTGAGCAGTCCTCTGAAAACCTGAAGGTTCATCTGATTGTCGTCTGTTACGAGCACCTTTGCTCCGGGTGCAGTGAAAGATTCCCGCGAAACGCTGACACTTCTGCGGGCAAGAGACATTCTTTCCGCAAAAGAACCGATCGTACTGCTGCTTCCGGTCTTCTGCTCTATATCGAACCAGAAATCCGAGCCTTTTCCGTATTCGCTGTCGAACTTGAGGCTGCTGCCCATAAGCTCCAGACATCTCAGCGTAATGGGAAGTCCGAGTCCCGTACCCTCAATGTTGCGGTTGCGGCTGATATCGACGCGTCTGAAGGAATCAAACAGATGCGCTTTGTCATCGTCCTTTATCCCTATTCCGGTATCTTTGACAGAAATATGCAATATTACCGTGCCGGCTCTCCTTTCCTTTATACATGCGGAAAGTGTGACAGTGCCGGTTTCCGTGTATTTCACGGCATTTGTGAGCAGGTTGGTCACTGCCTGGCGGATACGAAGGTCGTCTCCGAAAAGCTGTGCCGGGATATCACCGGCAATATCGTATTCTATCGCAAGTTCCTTTGCCTCCGCACGGGGAGTTATCATAACGATAAGATCCTCGAACATCTGCGCAGGGTCGTAGTTCACGGGGACAATTTCCATCTTTCCGCTCTCAATCTTGGAAAAATCGAGTATATCGTTTACCAGTGACAGCAAAGTCTCACCGCTGTGCTTGATATTTGCAGCATAGACGTTTGTGGCTTCTTCCTTTGTCTCCCGCAGGATAAGCTCATCAAAGCCGAGCACAGCGTTTATCGGCGTTCGTATCTCATGAGACATATTTGTGAGGAAATCACTCTTTGCTTCATTTGCCCGCCTTGCCTCGGCTATAAGCTGTTCTTCTTTGGAAATATCCGTTACGGTCAAGATATATCCGTATGCTTCACCGTAGTTGTCCCGAAGCGTGATTATGTCTGCTATACAGGTCTTGTCTCCGTCTGCGGAATTGCACTTGAATTTATAGCTGCCGCTTTCGTTTACGCACCCGAATATTTCTTCCTCGCTCTGCTTAAGACGTACAAGCTCGGTGAGGTGCCTGCCCGGCGCCATATCCAGCTCTTTTCTTGCAAAATTATTCATTTCCATCGCAAGGAAACTGTCATCAAATATAACAAGACCGACATTCACTACCGTCTGTGCATAATCTCCCATAGCCCGTGATGAGACTGTAAAGGTGTTGTATTTTACAACGGCAATGATCCATATCAGAAATGCAAGTCCCGCGCCAAGACCCGATGTCGGATATATAACTCCCGTAACGGCTGTCAGGAATGTATCCGGTCCGGAGCAGAGCATCAGCGTAAGATTGGCGGCAAGTATGCGGAGCAGCAGTGCCTTTTCGCGCTTCAGCCTTACTTTGCCGTACCAGACTATCCATGAAGTCAGCGCCGAAAGGAAAATGATCACCGTATAGATCGAATGGAAAGTCCTCTCCGGGCAATCAACCGCCTGCCACGTAGTCCAGTTTCCGACACGGACAAATTCATCGACCTTTTCTCCCGAAAACAGCCACCAGTCTGCTGATGCGACAGGTATCAGAATAACACCTGCTATATTCTGTATTTTACGGTTTACCCCCGCTTTATGCAGGGCTATCAGTGTTTCCGCAAGCGGGAACGTATTGATGCCCAGCAATCCCGCACGGCGCAGATGTGAACATACAACAAAATCATCACATATACCGATAAGACCGTACCCGAGCTCCCATATACCTACCGAAAGCCCCATGATAAGTATGGCTGCTCGGAAATATCCGGCAGATCTCTCGCGTCTGAAAAACTGTACGCCATATACGGTCGAGACAGTTCCCATTATTATAAGCGCAACACTTAACAGAATTCCCATATCTTCATCATCTCCGTTTTACAGTGTCTTTATCAGACCTTCCGCTTCGGACAGGACAGCCTCATACTCCTTCATTACCTCGGCGTGACCAAGCTTTATATCATCAAACCGTCCCTCTTTTCCGGCAAGCTCGAGCTTTAATGCCATATCCGGC
>CAMOKN010000289.1 GCA_946617595.1 uncultured Clostridia bacterium | reverse complement strand
TAGCCGCGTCGAATACTAGGAAAGCCGACGAAGCCGGGCTGGCGCCCGGTTAGGAGGTTTGACGCAGTAGACGGCGTGGATAGCTCTTTTTCTCTCAAATTGGGTTTTTAGAGGTTCCCTTAAGTTTTACGGCAATTTCTCCGAGCGCAAGTTCAAACTCCTCACGTGTGCCCGAATTATCTGCGCAGAACCGTGACCGTTCTCTGTAAAACGAAGCATCGTGCTGAGAAGAAAGCCGGTTTTCCGCCTGTGCGGCTGTTATCCCGTCGCGCTTCATTATTCGTTCGATGCAGCTTTTCTTATCCGATACCACACTTATCACCGAATCGCAGAATATGTCGGCTCCGCTCTCAAACAGCGTCGGTGCATCGAGCAGGAACGTCCTGTCTCCCGACTCTGAAAATGCACGTATTTTTTTTATTATATCAAAAGTGATATACGGATATATCAGCGAGTTCAGCATTCCGAGCTTTTCCTTGCTGCCAAAGACGATGCCGCCGAGTTTTTTTCTGTTCAGCGAGCCGTCCGGGTTCAGGATATCGCTTCCGAAATAAGCGGCAATATCGCGCAGCGCGGGCTTTCCGGGTTCAACGACCTCGCGTGCTATGATATCACAGTCGATAATTCGGAAGCCCTTTGCCGCGAAGATCTCGCAGGCGGTAGTTTTGCCTGCGCCTGACATTCCGGTTAGTCCGACGGTATAGATCCCGTCGTTATCATAAAGCATCGCTCTCACCGCTTTCAGTGTCTATAATGCGGAATCCTGCCGCCCTGAGCAGCCTGTTATATACAGCAAGCCCTATGCCCGAAGTCTCGGGCATACGCACATAAACGGTGGTGCAGCCGGCTTCATCGGCTTTGCGCAGACTTGCGAAAAGGTTCTCAGCCTGTTCTCCGGAGGTCCTGCCGTATGGGAAAATTACGACATCTGCCGGTATTGCCTCATTGCCGAAGCCAAGATAGCCTGTTTTTCCTGTGGCTTTTGATTTTAAATGATCTTCTATGGCTTTTGTGCTTCCTTTTAATATATATACCTCAGCATCGGGGGAATAATGCTTGTATTTCATTCCGGGCGAAAGGACTTTCGCGTCCGGCTCCAGCTTTCCGAGGACTCCGCTGTCTATCACGGTATCGCAGAATTCCCTCAGCATTTCGGGAGTGACCGCACCCGGTCGAAGTATCCGTACACGCTCATCGTTCTCGAAACAGATGACAGTGCTTTCCACGCCGAAGCTGCACGCGCCGCCGTCTGCTATCAGGGGGATCTTTCCGTTCATATCCTCAAAGACGTGATGCGCGCTTGTGGGACTCGGTTTTCCTGATGTGTTAGCGGAGGGTGCCGCTATCGGGAACCCGCACTTTTCTATAAGCTTCAGCGTGAACCCGTTTTTCGGCATTCTTACCGCCGCTGTGTCAAGTCCTCCGCAGGTTTCGGCCGGAACGTGTTTTTTTCTGGGGAATATCATAGTCAGCGGACCGGGCCAGAAATTTTCCGCAAGTCTCAGTGCAAGCGGACATACGCTTTCAGCAATATCGCAGAGCATATCCACAGAGCTGATGTGGAGGATCAGGGGATTGTCCTGCGGTCTGCCTTTTGCGCGGAAAACCGAGCGCACTGCTTCAACATCATAGGCATTTGCTGCAAGTCCATAGACCGTTTCTGTCGGCACAGCGGCAATACCGCCGCTTTTCAGTATCTCAGCTGCTTCATCGAGCAGCGTATCGTCTGCTTTTGCAAGCCTTGTTTCCATAACTTATACCTTTATTTTCATTCAATGATATCCAGACGTTTAAAGAAACTCACATGAGCTTTCATCTCATTGAACCCGTTCTTCAGATAGAACCGGTAAGAGGGCTTGTCGTTATCGGTCTGGAGAAAGATCCCGGCGATACCGCGGCCGCGCACATCGTTCTCTATCATTTTCATGAAAGCTGTGCCTATACCGTTTCCCTGCATCTCCGGTGAGACACAGAACTCTTCGATACAGTAGTTGGTCCCTTCCCACCAGTGACGTATCATGCCTATAGTAACGGCTGCAAGTCTCCCGTCTGTGAGCAGTCCGTAATTGAGCGAACTGTATGAACAGGCGATATCCCTGATGTACTCATTGAGCTGTTCGCTGTTGCTCCAGTCGTCATTCCACGGCTCGCTGCCAAACGCTTTTCTGTACAGTTCAGCCATCTGCGGCAGGTAAGTCTCGTCAAGGACGACGAATCGTTCATCTCTGCTTATCATAATGTTCCTTATCCATGTGTGATCTGTCAGTTTTCTTCGCTCCCGGCGAGTTTTGCGGCAGTATCGGCTATTGCGAGCGCGTCAAATACCTCGTCGCAGCTTCCGTTCATAAATTGTTCAAGTTTGTAAAGCGTCAGCCCGATACGGTGATCGGTCACACGGCTCTGCGGAAAGTTGTATGTTCTGATGCGCTCGGAACGGTCGCCGGTGCCTACCTGTATCCTGCGTTCTTCGGCTATCCTGCTGGTCTGCTCGTTGAGCTTTGACTCATACAGCTTTGAATACAGCATTTTCATTGCCTTATCTTTATTTTTGTACTGGCTTCGTTCTTCCTGACATTCCACGACCGTGCCTGTGGGCTTGTGGATTATGCGTATTGCGGACTCGGTCTTGTTTATATGCTGACCGCCTGCGCCGCTTGAACGGTAGGTCTGATATTCGAGATCAGCCGGGTTTATCTCAACATCGACAGCTTCCATTTCTGGCAGGACTGCCACAGTCACGGTAGAAGTCTGGATCCTTCCCTGAGCTTCAGTCTCCGGAACGCGCTGAACGCGGTGGACTCCGCTTTCATATTTCAGTCTGGCATACGCGCCGTCGCCGTCGATAGAGAAGCTTATCTCCTTGAAACCGCCGAGTTCTGTGGGATTTGAGTTTACGATCTCAAACTTCCACCCCTGAGTCTGCGCATACATGGTGTACATTCTGAAAAGAGAATTTGCGAACAGCGCGGCTTCTTCACCGCCGGCGCCTGCTCTTATCTCGATGATAACGCTCCTGTCATCGTTAGGGTCTTTAGGCAGCAGCATGATCTTCAACTCATCGGTAAGCGAAGCGATAAGCTCCTTGCTTTCGTTATACTGGAGCTGCGCCATTTCCTTTAGCTCCTTGTCCGTACCGCTTTCTTCAAGCATTTCCTTCGCCTCTTCAAGATCGGATACGGCTTTTTTGTATTCACGGAATTTTTCGACCAGCGGACTCAGGCTCTTATGCTCCTTCATCAGCTTTCTATACTGTTCCTGATCGCTGATTATATCGGGATCGGAGAGCTTTTCACTGATCTCCTCGTATCTTTTTTCGGCTTCATTCAGCTTTCCGGTCATTTTTTCACCTCCGGGCACATATACCATATTATTATATCAAAAAAAACTACTGTTGTCAATCAGATATTATGGTTTGAATTTGTGTAATATCTATAAAGATTTATATCGCTATTTGTGAATGCTTGACTTTTGATATTCGTTATGCTATAATGTGTAATCGCAGCAAAATGCTGTGAAAAATACCGTATTTACGGAAAAGGAGCAGGAAAAATGCAGTTTGAAAATGCAAAAGAAGGCATCAAGAAGATATTCACTTATGAACTGTTTCAGATAATTATTGGTGTAATGTCTGTTATAATCGCAATTATGGGATTATTATCTTTAGCCGGTGCAAAAGCAGTAGACGATGGTGAACAAATTGAAGATGCAGTGGCTGTATTTGCCGGTTTTGGTATCGGAACTCTGGTATTAGGTATAGGCGTTATCGTGCTGACTATAATCGGATATGTTCTTCTTATCAAGGGAACAAATCTTGCATCAAGGGACGAACCCACATATTTCAGGGGTGCGTTTGGTCTTGCTATAATGATCCTTGTGGCATCGGTACTCTACAACATCGTTCAGTCCGTACCGAATATTGCATGGTTAAGCAGATATTTTAACGGTATTGTTAATGTTGGAATGATATTCCTGACAATAAACATCGTTCTCGGCATCAGGACGATCGCTGAGCAGATCGGCAGAAATGATATCAGTTCGATGGGCATGTCTATAATCGTTATTGAGATCATTGTGTATGTATTTGCTGCACTTGCACCTTTTATCAACAGAGCATTAACTGTTGTTTCCGCTGTAGCTGCACTTGTAGGCTATATCATTTATCTCATATATCTTGTAAAAGCAAAGAATATGTTCAACAACTGATCGTACTTGCATCAGCTGAAAAATACCGCACAGCTGTATGTGCGGCATTTTATATTTCCCCGAATCTTTCTGCTGTAACTGCATAGACCGGAAGCGGCTCGGCAGCTTCCGGATCACCGAGAGCGTGTATCTGCGACAGAAGCAGCCGTTTTAGTTTCGGCGGAATATCCTTCTGCTCGCTTATCTTATGCGGAAACATATCCCTGACTATATCTATTTCCCACATAGCGTCCTGCACATCGTATGCATCTACGCTTCCCTGTGATGTAATATCCCAGCCGCAGGAACACAGTGCATTTTCGATCTCGTGCGGATAGAACATGGTCTTAATATTGAAATGGTCGGAAACATGATATGACTCGCACACAGCCTGTATGTCAGCTGCCATGAAGTGGTGATACTGACCGAAGGTGGTGGGGCGGGGATCCCATTCGGCGATGCATATTCTCGGAGCCCATCTGCGCACCTTGAAGAGTATGTCGCGAAGTTCTTCCTGCGAGGAGAGATACCAGATGCAGTGCGAAAGAACGACATAACCGAATGAGTTGACATCGAAATCAAACGAGGGGTTAAGGATATTGACGCCAAGATCTATATTTATCCTGTCGCCTAAGTGTGAGCTCATAAGACGCTCTCTTGCGGTGCCGAGATTTTCGGGAGAACCGTAGTTCTCATTTGCAAGATCGACCGCATATACAAATCCGTTTTCGCCGACCGTATATGCGAGGACCGCTGTGGTTTCTCCCTGTCCGCAGCCTATTTCAAGCACTCTGCTGCCGTAAAATATCTTCCAGAAGTCCGCAAGCCGCAGTCTGTGTTCTATACGGTTCAGGGTTATATCACCTGTGAATCCAGACAGGTGCATGACCTCTTTTGCACGCTCGTCTATTCCCTTATTCATTGTATTATTTTCCTCAAAAACAAACTGCCCTCTGAATAAACAGAGGGCGTTTATGCTTTCTTTCCGACAATAATAACATACCGGGCGCAAACATCGGATCACGCACCGATATGTCGGAGTGTCCATTTACCGGCAAAACAGCTGCACCGGAATTACTGTGCGCGCTGTACCTTGCCTGAGCGCAGGCATCTTGTGCAGGCATATACTCTGCACGGTGTTCCGTCAACGATCGCCTTTACCTTCTGTACATTGGGCTTGAAGGTTCTGTTTGTACGTCTGTGTGAATGAGAAACCTTGATACCGAAAGTGACACCCTTGCCGCAGATCTCGCATTTTGCCATGGGTCATACACCTCCTCATAGAATTAAAATGTTCGGTCTATACATTAATACCTTGATATTTTAGCAGATAATGACCTGTTTGTCAAGTGGTTTTTTGAAAATTTATGAAATTTTTACCGAAACATGGGAGAAGATGTCTTCTTATGGCCTTGCAGAGCTGTTTCGGAGCATCTTTTAAAAAAATGCTTGCAAATTTTCTTGTAATATAGTATAATAGAATAAGATATTGCTATAAAGGCAATACCACACAAATAGACGCAAAGCGCTTGCTTGCATCAATGCAGCCAAAGCGCGGCAAGATGCTGCGAAATAATCTGCATTATAAATAATGTGTCCTCAATAACTGCCCTTTGGCAGTTATTGGCTGAAAATCTGCAAAACAGATTTTCAGATGTTGTGTAAATGCGTCTGCGATGCATTTACACAACGGACACATTCCTTGATGTCAAGCTCATTTCGTCCTTCGGACGAACAAAAGTGCAAGGATAGTTTGTTTATTTGGGGATTTTCCTTGCACTTTTGCAACAGTGAAAAGCCTTCAATCTGCGTTATGAAGCCTTTTCGCGGTTGATGAGCAG